>VGSO01000174.1 GCA_016874945.1 Deltaproteobacteria bacterium | reverse complement strand
GGCCCGGCGCTGCCTGGGCGATACCTGGGGCACTTTAAGCAAATCCCAACAGACCGAGTTCGGCCATTTATTCAGCCAACTGTTGAAGATCTCCTATGCCGACCGTCTGGATGAAGTGGCCAAGGCTAAAGTGGTTTATGAGAAGGAAACCCTGAAAGGTGACCAGGCCGAAGTGAGCGTGCTTATCTTACGCCCCAACGACAAGATCCCGGTGACCTTCCACCTGCACCAGGGTCCCCAGGGATGGAAGATCTATGACCTCGGCGTCGACGGGGTGAGTCTGATGAGCCATATGAAATCCCAGTTTAGCCGGGTCATCAAGACCTCCTCTTACGGCAACCTGGTGGAGTGCCTCAAACTCCAGCTAAGGGCTCGCAAGGTTGATGTGGAAACCTGTCCCACCCCGCCCAGGAACACCAAAAAGCCTAAGCCCAAGAAGGCTGAAGGTTAATAAAAGGGGCCCCCGCGATCAGCATTGGCATTATGAGATAACCGATTCCCAAGAACACCGGGCATCCTGCCCGGAGGTTGTTTTTCCACCTCGGCGGACGCCCTTTTTTATTAGGCCATTTGTCCAATGATCAGGGGGGCTCCCTGGCACTTTGGTTGACAAAAGAAACGAAATTGCCTAAATTGATAGGTAAATTTTCTACCGGAGGAATCCATGGATAGGAAGGAATATCAGGAAAAACTGGAAGCCCAACTTCAAGAGTGGCGGGATAAGATTGAGGAATTAACGGGTAAGGCCAAGAAAGCCACGGCGGAAGCGAAAACCGAAATGGAAAACCAGATTGCATCCTTAAGCGCCAGGATGGCAACAGCTCAAAAAAAGTTGACGGAAATGAAAGAGAAAATGAAAGACGCGGGCGCCGAGGCCTGGGAAAAAGTGCGGGGCGAAGCCGAAAAAGCCATGGCAGAAGCGAAAAGCATCTGGGATAAGGTTAAGGCCAAGTTCGGCTAAACCCCGAAGTTCGCCGATCCAGCAGGTTCGCCGCCCCCCAAAATGAATTCCATTAGAGCCGACTTAAGCTATTCCTGTTCCGCCTCGGAGCCGAAAGGCAGCGGCTGCCCCCTGCGATAGGCCAGGGCCTGGCAGGAGGCCACCAGGCCGCCCTGGGCATCGGCAACCTCTATAAGATAGGAGGCGGTGCGGCGGCCGGCGTGGAGCTCCCGGGTGGTGGCGGTCAGACGCTCTCCCATCTTGGGGGCCTGGTGGAAGGTCAGGTTCATATTGAGGGCCACGGCCACGGTGCCGTAGGCATTCACCGCAGCTTGAAACGCCTCATCGATTAAGGCGAAAACCGCGGTGCCGTGGACCATTCCCAGGATGTTGGCCATCTTGGGAGCACAGGTCATTCCCACCCGGGCGTATCCTGGGGCCAACTCTTCCAGTTCCAGGGTCAAGTGCCGGGTGATGCCCTGGGCATCCACCTTCGCTTTAAACTCAGCCAAAAAGCTTTCCGAGACTGCCGTCATCAAAACCCCCGATAATACCGTTTTCGGTTTTCGGTTTTCGGTTTTCGGTTAAAATAAATATGAATTGTCAATAAGTTAGGGCTGCTTTTAACTGAAAACTGAAAACTGCATTACCTTACAGCCCCCGGTACATGTCTTCGTACTGATTTTTCCAACGGCGGTGGAGCCAGAGCCACTGTTCGGGACAAGCCCGCACCCAGGCTTCGATAACCTTACTCTGAAGTTCCAGGTGATGCTTAATGTCGGCCTGGGGATCAAGGGTTTTCGCCATGGGAATGGGCGGCAGGATCACCAGCAGGTGGCGGCCGTCCGCCAGCCGCCTTGATAAGACGGGCAGCACCGGAATGTCCCGGTGCCGGGCCAGCAACGCGGCCACCGGGGTGGTGCGGGCCGGCTTGCCGAAGAAATCCACCAGCAATCCCGCCTCCGAAGCGGTGTTCTGGTCAATGACAATGGCCACCCCATGGTTTTGTCGCAGGTGGGCCAGGATGCCCTTCAGACCCCGTTGTTTATCCAGCATCCAGTTGCCGGTGCGCTGACGCAGGTATTGGGCCAGACGCCGGCCCCAGGGAGCGTCCATTTCCCGGGCCACCACCGCCAGGGGCTGATGCTGAAGGCTATAGCTCATGGCCGTGTATTCCCAATTGCCGGCGTGGGCAGTGATGCCAATCCCGCCCCGGCCTTGAGCCAGGACTGCCTCCACATGCTCCTGGCCCAGGATTATGACTCTCTGCTTAATGAAAGATAATGGCGCCAGCAGCAGTTCCACCATCTCCCAGGCAAACCGGACGAAATGGCGAAAAACGCCCCGGGCGATGCGCTCCCGCTCCGATTCGCTCAGTTCCGGGCCGTAGGCCAAGGCCAGGTTGCGCCGGGTGATCTCCCGGTGGCGCCGGTCCAGGCGATACCACAGGTCCCCCAACCGGTCGGCCAGCCAGGAAAAGAAGGTTTTCGGTTGGCGGTTTTCGGTTTTCTGCATCATTAAGCTGCAAATTGATCCAAATTCATAGGGAATAACAAGATTGCCGTTAAAGCTTGCTGCTTTCTGCTTACAGCTCACTGTTCACTGGGTGCGGCGGCCATAGACCCTCATGGCCTCTTCGCCCACCAAATCGGCGATGCGGCCCAGGACCAGGCGGGCGGCCACCTCTTTGCCGCCTTCGTACGCCACCTTGCGGCCCCAATACCACGGGTTGGCGTAATTATACACGGCCCAGCCCCAGCGGGCCACCCGGTCCAGATGGTGATGCTTGATAAAGCGGTAGGCCGCGTGATTCTTCAGATCCTGGTAAAGGCCGTGATAATAAAAGACCGTCTGAATTTCCAGGTCCTTGAATTTTCTCACCGGATAGGTTTCCAGCCATCGGGCCAGTCTTTGGCCCACCCGATTATAGAGAGCCGCCAGGTCCGCCAGGGAGGCCTTGAGCTCCGGGCGATCCTCTTCCGGATGATAGACCTGGGCGATCTCCCGGATCAGCTCCAGGGACATGTCGCTCACCAGCTTGAAGCTGAATTCGGTGTCCGGCCACAGCTTCAAGAGGTAGCGGCGGCGATAAGCCCGGATAATTTCCAGGGCCTGATGGTCTTCAGGCCGAGGCTCCAGGGGCGGGTGAAGGCGCTCTGCAACTTCCGCTTCTTCCCGCAGCACCTCCTGGAGGAACTGGCGTCTGGTCCAATACCGGATTGCCACCAAGGATAAAGCCCATAACGCCAGGAGGCCGGTTATGAGCAGGATGAGCCAGTATCGTTCCATTATGAATTATGGTTTTCTGTTTTCGGTTTTGTTTTCGGTAAGTTCAAGGTTCAAGGTTCAAAGTTCAAAGTTGCTGGATTTTAGTGGCTAGTCGCCCCATAACTCTAACCTTGAACTTTGAACAAACCCGCAACTGCTCACTGCTCGCTGCTCACTGACCAATAAACCTCCTCCACAGCCCGGGCCATTCCCTCCAGGGAAAACTTTTCCTTCACCATTTGCCGTCCTTCCTTGCCTAATTGCCGGCCGTATGCGGGGTCTGCCAGGAAGCGGCCCAGGGCCTGGGCCAACGCCCGGGGGTCGTGGGGCGAAACCAGCAGCCCCGTCTTTTCGGGAATAACCACTTCCGGGATGCCGCCCACCGCGGCCCCTACCACCGGCTTCTCCATGGCCAGGGCCTGGAGCAGCGCCTGGGGCACCCCTTCGTTGCCATAGGAGGCCAGGACCACCGCGTCCATGAGAGCCAGCCAGGGGGCCACCTCCTCCTGGTGGCCCACCAGACGCGTCCAGGGAGCCAGGGCCAATTCGGCTATCTTCTCTTCAATAACACGTCGCCAGGGTCCTTCACCCACCAACACCAGGTAGACCGGCAAGCCCTCTTGGCGCAACTCTTTCAAGGTCTCCAAAAGATAAACGTGCCCTTTCCAGGAGCGCAGCACCGCCACGCAGCCGATGATCCAGGCCGCGGCGGGGATGTCCAGCTGACGGCGCAGTTCCTGGTCCGGCTCCCGGGGGGTAAACTCCTCCAAAGAAATTCCCGTGGGAATGGAAAAGATGCGTTCCCGGGGCACCTCCAGACGGCGGGCCAGCAGCTCCCGGATGTGGTTCCCGGTGGTGATGATGGCCTGGGGGGTGTGATAGAGACGTCGGGTGGGCCAGTTATCCCTGACCGGGGTGGACAGGTGCCGGGTGCGCACGAGTATCGGCCGCTTTCTTAAGGTCCGCCACGCCAGCAGGCCCACCCAGGAGTCCAGGGAGCTATGAGTGTTAAGGACGTCCACCCGCCGGGCCTTCAGGATGCGGCGCAGGGCCAGGAAGGCGCCGAGGTTGCGCCAGCCCCCGAAGATGAGAGGAAGAGCCTCGAATCCCGCCTGTTTGACCCGGGGGTAAAGCTGGCTCCGGGAATCGCAGGCCACCATCAGGTGATGCCCCCGGCTCCGCATGGCCGCGGCTTCGGCCAAGATGCGCAGTTCCTGGCCGCCCCAGCCCAAGGAGGATTCGGTGTGCAAAATAGCCCAGGGGCGGGAAGGGGAGGGGGGGGTCAAGGGGAGCCTCCCCCTGGCGGATTCACCACCGTATGCAGGATATTAATACGTCGGCCGGACAAGTTCCCAGTTTTCCCCCTTGAGGTGCTATTATAGCAAAATCCGGAGAGAAAGGACCGGGTTTGTCCGGTGGGCGGCCTGAAGATGCATGGAACCGCAGAGGAACTCCGAAGTTTGATAAATTGAGACTGTTGCAAAAGTTCGCCTAGTGGGAATAGGAGATTATTATTTGTCATTCTGACCCACCGTAGGTGGCGAAGAATCTAGACCCTCCGCTTCGCTCAGGGTGACAATCAGGGATTATTCGTGTAATTGCAACAGTCTCAAATTATCCAGAGCCCTTTGCATAAATCTGCGGGGCCATTAATTTGCCGCTTCCAAGGGTGTTGACAGCCCCCGGCATTTTTGTTAATCAATATTTGGTTAACGGGGCTGTAGCTCAGTTGGAAGAGCGCTTGAATGGCATTCAAGAGGTCAGGGGTTCAACTCCCCTCAGCTCCACCAAAAATTGGCAAAGATTAGAAGGGGTTGGCAATGCGGAGATTGTCAGCCCCTTTTCCTCTGGGGCCGATGTTTACCACTTCTTTACCACAGGGCAAATCATTTAGCAGATTTACCGAGTCCCGCAAGTGCTCCTGGGATAAGTGAGCATAGCGCATGGTCATGGTCAAATCGGCGTGGCCTAAGAGTTCTTGCACCGCTTTCAAACTTGCCCCCTTCATAACCAGCCGGGAAGCAAAAGTGTGTCTCAGATCGTGGAAGCGAAAATCTTCTACCCCGGCCCTCTTGCAAGCTGAGGCAAAGGACCGCTTCACTTCCAAAAACCGCCGCCCCTGGGAATCGCAAAATACAAATTCGGACTTTAACTGATTCCCCCGGCGTATTTCCCGGAACACTTCGGCCAGCCGGTCATTGATGGGGATTTGCCGGGCCTTGCCGCTTTTGGTTTCCGTCAAGTATATAAAACCGTTCCTGACTTGCTCCCATTTAAGGGAAAGAAGTTCTCCTCTTCTCATTCCTGTTAGCAAGGCAGTTTCCACAATGGGTCTTAGGTGGGGAAGACACTCTTTTAACAGGACCTCAATTTCCGCCTTAGAAAGGAACCTTAACCTTTGGTTATTTTCCTTGATGATAAGCCTTTTGCCCTTTTTGAAGGGAGAACTTTCCAGTAGCCCCCACTCCACGGCCTTGCTCAGAATATGAGAAATAAGGGCCATTTCCCGGTTAACGCTTGCATCGGTCCGGAGCTTCCCGCCTCTTGCCGGAGTCGCCTTGCGTTTATTCCGATAGCTTTCTAAGGCGAGATAGGATATCTCGGCTAGGCGCAGATGCCCGAAGTAGTCATGCACAACGGCCAGAAGATACCGCTTACTTGTGGTAAAAGCCCTCTGGGTTCCAAAGTTTTCCGCATATAAGCGGACCAGTTCATTAAAGGTAGTTTGGCTCTCTTTTTTCACGTCAAACACATCGTGATAGCGCCCCTCCCGTTTGGCCGCCTGGACCTTCCCAAGGTAAGCCTCAGCGTCCGCCTTTCTGGGAAAACACTTCATCACCCTCTTGCCCTCGGGGTCATAGTAATCAATCTGCCAGCTGACCCCTTTCTTGTTAGTTCGCTTCCTGATTTTGGCCATGTTTACCTCCCTTTTCCATGCGATTTTCCAAGGCCTCTAAAGCCAGCGTAAGAAAAGAAGGAATGGCGCGGGTTCCGATCTCCCATCGGCTTACGCTGAACCGGGCAACCCCTAAAAGCCTGCCCAATTCATCTTGGGATAGCCCCCACTTGCGCCGCCATTCTTTCAATTCCTCCCCTCTCATGGCCTTATTGTTACCCATTGGTATCATTTTGTCAAGAGGGCTGTTAGTAATACTAGGTTAAGTATATATTGACATTCGCCTTTTTTGAGCGCAAAATGCGCTCATGAAAGCACAACAACTCAAGGCATTGGATCGTCGGCTGAGCCTCTTCCTTCAAGACCTGTTG
>VGSO01000173.1 GCA_016874945.1 Deltaproteobacteria bacterium | reverse complement strand
TCAAGAGCTTTTAAGATTTGGGGGGAATAATGCGTTGGGGTAACAAGGTTAATATTGTGACAACCTTTTTCTTGCAGCCGCAGCATCATTCCGGCAAGTCCATTAATATTTTTTTCAGAGCCTCTGCCAAGATGACTGACTGTCCAGTTTTGACAAAAGACACACCGTAAACTGCAATGGGAAAAAAAGATTGTCCCTGAACCGCCTTTTCCAACCAGTGGTCTTTCTTCGCCAAAGTGCGCCTGATACGCCGAAACAATAAGCCTGGCACCAGGAGCGCGACAGAATCCGCTCATTCCCTTAAGACGATTATCCCCGCATTTTCTCGGACAGAGCTGGCAACTTTCCATCATGGCCCAGAGTTTTTCCGACCGCTTTTGCAGTTCACCAGTTTTGTGAAGTTTCAGATACGCCGGTTCAAAATCAGAGCCAGTTTTACCGGGTTTTCCAACTTCAGTCTTTGGCTCATTATTCGAGGATTCCGTCTCAGTGCAATAAAGGGAGATTGAAGACATCCCAACCAGGAAACAGAGTTTGGCAGTGTTTCCCAGGAAATCTCTTCGTGTGAATTTCTTGAGTAATAAATCGTCCATTTGGTTTACCTGCTCCTGGACCCAAAGGGGAGGCAAATCCATATCGATCAAAATTTTCACGCAGAGGCCAAAGGCACTTCCCGTTCTCCGGCCCGCTATGCAGCGTACGATAGCGCCTCCAATATATCCTCCCGCTCCAGGTAAGGATAATTGGCAAGCACTTCGTCAACCGTTTTGCCGGAAGCGACCAACCCCACAATCGCCCCCACCGTCACCCGCATGCCACGTATACACGGTTTACCTCCCATGACCTCGGAATTAAAGGTTATGCGAGTCAGATTATGCATTTCCGCCTCCTGTACAAGCAATCGATGCCTATTATATACCAGCAAAGCCTTCTTGGGTAAAACATACCCGAAAAATACAGTTTGAGCTTGCGACAATATTACGACATAATTTACGACAAACTCATGCCATAATTTGCGACCTTCTGGTGTTGCCATTTTACCGAAACGAGAACACCAGGAAGCTAAAACAATGCCGAATAAGAAGACACCACTGGATCGGTTTTCCGATCTGACCTGGGATGATATCGAAGCATGGGCCGGCGGGAAAATTGTCTCCCGGGGCAAAAATTATCAGCGGCAGGGGCGTGTTTCCGACCTGGCCGTAACGGACGACGGTAGCCTGATTGCCTGGGTGGATGGTTCGGAGCGCTATGCCACCAGGGTGGTCATGGATGAAGACGGCCTGCCGGATTCGATCTGCACCTGTCCTTACGGATGGGACTGCAAGCACGGGGTGGCCGTGGTGATCGAATACCTGAAGCTGGTTGGAAATAAACGAAGCATTCCCAAAGCGAAGCAGGATGACGACCGCCTGAAACTGTGGGAAGATGAAGGCCGGGATGATGAACCGAATGATGCTGAAAACGCCATGTTCGAGGATCAACGACAGGATATCGACGGTTTTCTCAAGGGCAAAACCAAAGCCCAGCTCATCGACCTGATCCATGATCTCGCCGGGCAGCACCCGGAGATGGCCAGGGATCTATCCGACCGCAACCAGTTGATCTCCGGCAACATCGAAACACTGGTGACGCGCCTGCGTAAAGAGATCCGCGACCTTGGCAAGGAGCCCGGCTGGCAGAACTATTGGAATAGTGAGGGCTATACGCCGGACTATTCCGGGATTCGCAAAAAGCTCGAGACGTTGCTCAACGCGGGGCACACCGACGAGGTGCTGACCTTGGGCCGGGAGCTGGTGACCACCGGCACCCGCCAGGTGGAGGAGAGCCATGACGAGGGCGAAACCGCCATGGAAATTGCCGACTGCATGCCGGTGATCGTCGAGGCCCTTGACCGGTCGTCCCTGGATACTGCCGACAAGCTGACCTGGGCGCTGGATGCCTTGCTGAAGGATCAGTTTGAGGTGTGCGAGGCCTTTGGGGAATACCTTCACCGGCGGCATCCCCAAACAGCCTGGCAGACGCTGGCAGACCGGCTGCTGGCGCGTTTGCACGGGCCTAAATATACCAAGGGCGCCGATGATTCCAGCCGTAACTACGAACGTGACCGGCTCAGCGATTGGGCCATCCATGCCCTGGAGCGAGCCGACCGAGAGGATGAGATCATCCCCCTATGCATTGCTGAGGCGAAATGGACGGGCAGCTATGAGCGTCTGGTCAAACGGCTGGTGGCGGCGCGGCTCTATGAAGACGCCGAAAAATGGATAAAAGAAGGCATCCGGGATATCGGCAAAAAATGGCCCGGAATCGCCGCCGGCCTGCGGGATAAAATGCGGGAGATTCGCACGGTTGAAGAGAACTGGCCGGTGGTGGCGGCGCTGCAGGTCGAAGAATTCGTGTGTCATCCTTCGCGACAGGCCTTCACGGAATGCAAGAAAGCCAGCGACAAAACCATGACCTGGCCCAAGGTGCGCGAATCTCTATTGAGCTACCTGGAAAAAGGTGAGCTGCCCTGGAAGCAGAAGGGTTGGCCCCTTCCGGAATCCGGCCTGGACCGGCCTGATGCGAATCAGCGTAATCGATTTCCCCTGGTCATAGATCTAATTGACATCGCTATTCTTGAGAAAAAGCCCGATCAGGTGCTGAAATGGTACGATCAGCGTCCCCAAGGCCATTTTGGGTGGCTCGGGGTTGATGAAGACGCCATCGCCACCGCCGTTCAAGCCCATGCGCCGGATCGGGCAGTGGCCCTCTGGAAAAACAAGGCGGAACGACTGATCGCCCAGGTTAAGCCTAGTGCCTACCAGGAAGCGGTGAAATACCTTCGTAAAGCGGGAGCAGTCATGTCCAAACAGAATGAACAGGCGCAATGGGATCAATACCTGAATAGCCTGAGGGAGGCGCACGCCCGCAAACGCCGTCTGATAGAGCTCCTGGATGGCTTGAACGGAAAACCGATTATGAAAAAGAGACGCTGACAATCATCAAGGTTTTATGGTAGTGGTCGCGGTCTCGTGATTTGTTCCCATGATTTTCTAAGCAAACCAAAAAAACGCGCAGAGGCGAGATAAAACGGGCAGAGAGAACTCACCAGCAGGTAAAACTGCCAGGAGGAAGCGGGTTCAAAAGGCCAATAAAATTCTCAATAATAGAAATAACCCTCTCGCCCCTGGCCGGATGACAACCGGGGCCTTTTGGTTTAAAGTCAAATGATGGAGTGGAATTTCTCCCAAGAAGATCTCCGCCAGATGGAAGCCCGGGGAGTGAGCCAAGCCCAGGTGCTGGAGCAGCTCCGACTCCTGGCCCGGCCCGCCCACTTTCTCACCCTGGCCCGGGCCTGCACTCCCGGAGACGGCATTCACCGGATTTCCGCCAAAGAGGCCGAAACCTATATCGCCTTGCAAGAACAGGCCGCCTGGGAAAGACGTTTCCAGAACTTCATCCCCGCGTCCGGAGCGGCCACCCGGATGTTCCAGGACCTTTACTATTGCCGGCGGCAGTATCCGGCCCTCAGACGCGGGGATCTGGTCCGGGCTGCCTCCCAGGACCCCGTCGTCCTGGATTTCCTGACTTGTGTGGACCACCTCCACTGTTTTGCCTTTTATGAAGATTTGAGCCTCCGGATGCGCGCCGATGGCTTGAGCCTGGAAGAATGCCTGACCTCGGGGGGATATCTGGGAATCTTTGAATACCTCCTGAACCGGGAGCACCTGGACTATGGCAACCTTCCCAAGGGATTGCTGAAGTTCCATGCTTATCCCGAAGAATGCCGCACCGCCCTGGAAGAGCACCTGATCGAGGCGGCCCGATATATCCGGGACGGGGATGGGGTCTGCCGCCTCCACTTCACCGTCTCCCCGGAACACCAGGAAAGTTTCCAAAGGCTATTTGAAAAAGTGGAGCTTGAACTCTCCCGGCGCTTTAACGTCCGGCTGCAAGTGGCCTTTTCCCTCCAAAGGCCTTGCACCGATACCATCGCCGCGGACCTGGAAGGCCGCCCCTTGCGGGACCGGGACGGCCGCCTCCTGTTCCGCCCCGGAGGTCATGGGGCGCTGCTCCCCAACCTGGACGAACTCCAGGGCGACCTGATTTATATCAAAAATATTGATAACGTGGCCCCGGACCGCCTCAAGGAAACCGCCGTGACCTGGAAAAAGATCCTGGGTGGTTATCTGGTTTATCTGCAGGACCAGATTCATGGGTTTTTACGGGAAATGGCCCCGGGGCAAGATAATCCGGCGATTTTGGTCGAAGCCGCGGATTTTCTGGAGAGAATTTTGGAGGTCCAGATGCCGGAGCTTTGGGAACAGTGGCCCGCCGCCCGGCAGCAGGAGTATCTGATACGTCAACTTAACCGGCCCCTCCGGGTCTGCGGCATGGTGAAAAACCAGGGGGAACCGGGGGGCGGCCCCTTCTGGGTGAAAGGCCCCGACGGCTGTCTTTCCCGGCAGATCATGGAAAGCGCCCAGGTGGACTTGTCATCCCCGGACCAAGAGGGGGCCTGGGAGGCGTCCACCTTCTTCAACCCCGTAGACCTGGTCGTCGCGGTGCGGGATTTTCAGGGCAACCCTTTCCAGTTGACGGATTTTGTGGACCCCGAAGCGGTGATCATCTCCCGCAAGTCCAATGACGGCCAGGCGCTCAAGTCCCTGGAGCGGCCGGGCTTGTGGAACGGCGCCATGGCCCATTGGCTCACGGTCTTCGTGGAAGTCCCCGTCACTACCTTCAACCCCGTGAAGACCATCCTGGACCTCCTGCGACCCCAACACCGGCCATAGATAAAGTTTTCGGTTTTCGGACTTCGGCCTTCGGTTAAAAATCTCGGTTTCCACAATTCCTGTTGAATGTTCCCTTGCCGGGAAAAATGCGATGTGCTATTCTTTTAAAAGAATAGTGCTATGCCGAAAAAAAGAAAAACCCATGGCCGGGGCACCGCCCTGGGAGAAAGCCCGCCGGCGGCCGGCGGCCTTCAGATCAAAGGCCGCCTCTGGCTGGAAAAGGACGGGGAGACCTTTCTTAGCTGGGGCCGGGTGGTGCTGCTGGAGCGCATCCGGGATTTGGGGTCCATTGCCGCCGCGGCCCGCCACTTGGGGATGGCCTACAGCCACGCCTGGTCTCTGGTGGCCGCCATGAACCGGCTGGCCGGAGAAGAGCTGGTGGCCCGGACCTTCGGGGGCAAAGATGGCGGCCGGGCCTGGCTCACCCCCGCGGGCGAAGCGGCCATCGTGCAGTTCTGGGACCTGGTGGGCGACTTCCGGGAATGGCTGCATAACCAAAAGAGTTTTCAGTTTTCGGTTTCCAGTTTTCAGTCGCCCGAAGGAGATAAAGATCGTCCTTAACCCTTATGCCAATTCGCCGCTAAAGAGGTAGGGGCGGGGTCACCCCGCCCGTGAGCAGGCCGTACCATAATGGGCCAGGCCCTTTTTTGGGAGATTCGTTATTCTTTGCATAAAATAACGCCACTGGAGGGATAAGATGCAGGAAATGACCATAAAAATTGCGGCACTGACTCTTTTGTTGGCGGGCCTGGCGGCGCCCGGGGCTTCAGCTCAAACCCGCATCCGCTGCGCCTCCACCACCAGCACCCAGAACTCCGGATTGTTTGACTACCTGCTGCCCATCTTCGAGAAAAAAACAGGAATCAAGGTGGATGTGGTGGCCGTGGGCACCGGGGCTTCCATTGAAATCGGCAAGCGGGGCGACGCCGACGTGGTCATGGTCCACGCCCAGGAACTGGAATTGAAGGCCGTTAACGAAGGGCACTTCGTCCACCGCCACGACCTGATGTATAACGATTTCGTCATCATCGGCCCCACAGACGATCCCCTGAAGATCAAAGGTTTGAAGTCTGCCGCCGAGGCCTTCAAAAAAATCGGGGAACAAGGCGCGGTCTTCGCCTCCCGGGGCGACAAATCCGGCACCCATACCATGGAACTGGCCCTGTGGAAGAAAACGGGCCTCGACCCCAAGGGGCAAAAATGGTACCTGGAGGCGGGGCAGGGCATGGAAAAAACCCAGCGCATCGCCAACGAGAAGCGCGCCTATACCTTAACCGACCGGGGCACCTGGCTGGCCACCAAGGACAAGGATAAGCTGGAAATGATCATCGTAGTGGAAGGCGACCCGGCCCTGTTCAACCAGTACGGGGTGATGGCGGTGAACCCCGAAAAGCATAAGCACGTCAAATATCAGGAAGCCATGACTTTCATCAACTGGCTCATTTCTCCGGAAGGCCAGCAGGCCATCGGCGCCTTTAAGGATAAACACGGCAATACCCTGTTTACTCCGAATGCCAAGTAATGCGGTCTTCGGTTTTCGGTTTTCGGTCATAGGGTTCCCTGGCATCCAAACCTTGAACCTTGAACTTCGAACCTAACAACTGACAACTGATCACTGATTACTGATCACTGATCACTGATCACTGTCAACTGTCAACTAAACATGGATTCCATCATTCAAGGATTCAGCCAGGCTTTTTGGCTCATCA
>VGSO01000172.1 GCA_016874945.1 Deltaproteobacteria bacterium | reverse complement strand
ACGTGCCCCTGGGGCTGCTATTGGATTAGTCTTCCGGGCCGTTCCTGGTGCGTGAGACGCACCCTACCTGGAAGTGTAGGGTGGATCTCACGCACTAAAACACTTAGGCTTTCAGCGGGCCCGGCTGAAAATAATGGTGGGCCGCGCCCAACCTACGTTTTATCGCCTGCTTTAATCCCGGTCCTTGGCTGATGGCTGGAAGCTGACTGCTGCCAGCTATTACTTCTTCAAGTCCTCCAACCGTTTTCCCACGTACCAGTCGATCTGGCGGCAGATGCCCTTGATGACCTGGGCCTCCCGGGCCCGGAGGCCGTGGCGGGCCAAGAGCCGCCGCACGTTGTGCATCCAGTATTCCGGGTTCTGGTGGCTGATGAAGTCGATCTTCACCAGGGTGTCCTGGAGCATCTGGTACATGGATTCCAGTTCCCGGAAGTTAGCCAGCCGGGGAGTGAAACGGCGTTCAGCCGCGCCCGCGGTGAAGACCTCGTAAGCCATGACCATGACCGCCTGGGCCAGGTTCAGGGAGGAGCACTCCCCGGTGGGGATGGTGACCAGGGCGTGGCAGAGCCGCAGTTCCTGGTTGGTCAGGCCCCAGTTCTCCGGCCCGAATAGCAGGGCAACATCATTGTTTGGGGAAAGATCCACCAGCCGGGCCGCGGCTTCCCGGGGGCTCAAAATCTCCTGGCGCACCGGCCCCCCCAGCCGGGCGGTGGTCCCCACGATATACTGAAACGGCCCCAGGGCCTGCGCCAGGTCATCGTGGACTTCCATGCGGGCCAGGATGTCGGCGGCCGCGGCGGTGGCCATGCGGTTCAGCCTTTCCTGGTCCAGGTCCTCAGGCTGCACAGCCACCAGGCGGCTCAGGCCCATGTTGCAGGCGGCCCGGGCCGCGGCGCCGATATTCTCCGGCAGCCGGGGCCGGTACAGCACTATGGCCACCCGCTCCAGGCAGACCTGGGCTTCTTTGGGGTTTTCGGTTTTCGGTTTTCGGTTTTCGGTTTTAGGCATGATATGTCTATATTCGCGATGATTGATCATTGGCATGAGGAGCCGCAATTTAATGTAGCACAATACACCCAGGTGGAAAACTGCCTCACTTGATTGCACCCGGGCAAGTTATTATGTTAGAAAATAATCGAGGTGGAGAATGATGGCGAAAAAACGGCTGGCTGCGGCAGTAGTGGCGCTAATAGGGGTCTTGACCTTGTCCGGGTGCGCCGCCACCGCGGACCTGGTGGATTTAAAGGATTATACCTTCCAAGCCCAGGTGGGTTCGGCGGGAATTCCCGTGCACTTTTATGACAACGACCAGTCCCTGCGGCACTGGTTCACTGCGCCATATTATTACCCTTAATATTCCTGACTGAAGTATGCTGGGGGCGCGGTTCAGAGGTTGGGCGGTTTAGCCTTAATGGCCGGCAGTTGACCTGCACACCCGCTAGCTACTCCTTTTGAATATGTTTCAGGCGCAAAAGTCGTAAAAAAATTGAAAACCATGAATTACCTTAAGCTCTTGTGCCTGTCGGCTCTGGGGGGACTTTTGGGAGGCTGCGCCCCCGTCTCTTCCCAGATGCCGGGGCGGGCCATCCCCTCCCTCATCTTTGCCGATCTCCAATCCCACCCGGAAAAATATCAGGGTCAAATGTTTATCCTGGGAGGCCTGGTCATGAGTGTCCAGCCCCACAAAAACGGCAGCCTCCTGTGGGTGGACCAGCGGCCCCTGGATACTTGGAACCGGCCCCTGAGGAACGCCGCCTCCGGCGGGTCCTTTGCGGTGGAAAGCGACCAGTGGCTCCCCTCCTATTCATACGCGCCCCAACGCGAGGTCACCGTAGCCGGGGTGGTGGAGGGCAAGATGGATAAGGGGCCGCTCCTGAAAGCCCGGGAGATCACCCTGGGCGAATACGAGCCCTGGGAAGAATGGTATTATCCCATCCCCCGGCATTGGTACGACTACGACCCCAGGATGGAGTTCTGGTACACCCCCCCCTATTTCGACCCCCGGCGTCGGGGGCGCAATTAGGGAGCGCCTTAGGCGGTGAACTATGCACATCGACAGGTTTGACTTCGGCCACATCGTCATAGACGGCAAGTCCTACCGGCAGGACCTCCTCATCTGGGAAGGGCGGATCAAGAGCGACTGGTGGCGCCTGGAAGCCCACTTGTTGCAGCTCCCCGACGTGCATGAAGCCCTGGCGGCCCGCCCCCAGGTCCTGGTGGTGGGCCAGGGCCAGCCGGGGCGGCTGGAGGTGGACCGGTCTCTGGCGGCCTATCTCAAGGAGCAGGGCATCGAACTGATCGCTCTTCCCACCCGGGAGGCCTGCCAGGTCATCAACCGCCTGGCGGGACAGCGCCGCCTGGCCGCGGCCTTGCACCTGACATGTTGAGGATTATGCCGAAAACCGAAGACCGGAAACCGAAAACCGTCATCATCGACGCCCATCTCCACACCGGCATCCAGAACGTCTCCTGGCGCTGGGAGGAAATCCGGCCCCTGTTGCGGGCTGCGGGGATTCAAGGGGCCGGGGTCATTCCCCCCGTAGAGGACGTCTATGACCGTTATAATTTCCGCTTCCGGGACAATCCCGAATGGCAGGCCTGCCGGCGCCGGGCCCACCACTACCTCCTGAACCTCCAGGACCCGGAGATCGAGATTTTTCCCTATTTTTTCGTGTGGAACGACTTTGCCTGGGAGGACCTGGGCCCGGCATACGTGGCGGTGAAGTGGCACCGCCACGGCAATGAGCCGGAATATCATTATGCGGACCCCCGCTGCCGGGAATTCCTGGAAGTGGTAAAGACCCGGGGCCTGCCCATCCTGCTGGAGGAGACCCTTCCCAATACGTTGTTGTTCCTGGAAAAGCTGGCTCCGGACATTCCGGTGGTCATTCCCCACCTGGGGGCCTTGAGCGGGGGTTATGACAACTTGCGACGGGCGGGGGTCTGGGACCTGCCTCAGGTTTATGCCGACAGCGCCGTGGCTAACCTGGACACCATTGAAGACTACCTGGGGCGTCAGGGCGCGGGCCGCCTCCTGTTCGGCAGCGACTATCCCTTCAGCTACCCCGAGGTGGAACTGGCCAAGATCTTGGGCCTTAAACTGCCCGAGGCCCAAACCCAGGCCATTTTGGGGGACAACTTCCGGCGTTTATGCCGGCTGGGGTGAGGCGGTCTTCGGTTTTCGATAAAAATCCCATTGACCCAAAAAAAGGAGCCTGAATCAGCCTCAGGCTCCTTTTATTAAATAGTTTTGTTGGCAAGGCTGCAAACTTTAACTGGAACGATCTGATATCATTCCGTTTTTTAACCGAAGACCGAAGACCGAAAACCATTATTGAGCGGTGGGTGCGGTGCTGAAGTTGACCCAGTCGCTGCGCGACCGCTGGTTCATCATCTTGTCGCTGTTTCGGGCCTCAATGCGGATGCGGTAATTGGTGCCAGGCTTCAAGACCCCGGTCTGGAGGGTGAAACTATCCCTATATACCTCGATCAACCGCGCCGGGGTGCCGTAGATAGGTTCTCCCTTGGTCAGGTCATCCAAATCGATTGAGTAAAATTGGGCCCCCGTGACCTTGGTCCAGGCAATGGTAGGCTTCAATTGCGCCAGCACTGCCCCCGTGGAGGGAAAGGTTATGGTGGGGCAGGGGAGAAAGGAAACGGTAAGCGTTTTCTTGACCGTCAGGGATTTCCCGGCTTTGTCGACCACCTTAGCCACATAACTGCCGGAGGGAATCTGCCCCCCGGGAAAAAAGGAGGGCAAGAAATACGCGAAAAACTGCCCCCGCAACTCATACCAGCAATTTTTGCTGAGGTCCATCACCGTATGGGCCGGATCGGGCGCGGTCACCTGGAGTGATTTAATGGCGTCCGGTTGCCGGTACCTGGTGTCGCCCAATACCACGGCAACATCCAATCGTCGCTGGGAAGGATCGGGATAATTGGTGGTGAAGACATTGAACCAGAAGCGGGCGACTTCGGCCTGGCAGACCAGGGGCCAGGCCCACATCAGGATGACCAGGAAAATCAGACTGCCTTTGCGGTTCATCTCGCTCTCCCATTTGACTGACTTAGGATAATCAAGTTATGTGAATAGTCATTGGAGACTGGATTAAATTGTTACGGGGTCTTAAAGTTTAGCGAAGCGCTTGTCGATCCCTTGGTTAAATTCTTGTCGCTGTCGTAGGCGTTAACGGAAACGTGAACATCGGCGCCCGGCCTTAAAACCCCGGGCGGCACCTGGAAAGAATTGCGGTATACCGTATATCCCGCAGAGTTATATTCCCCTGCTGCGGTAACAAGCCATAAGTTAATTGAATAATACTGAGCTCCGGTTACCGGGTTCCACTGGATAAGCGGCGTCAGGTTGGCCACGGTTGATCCAGCCAGGGGGGAGGTGACGGCGGAGTATCCCAGAAACGCCCCTGATATGGACTGGTATTGGGTGAGAGTGCTGTTGTCCTTCCCGATCACCACGGCTTTATAAGTGCCGCCGGGAATTTTGCCAGTTTTGAAATCCGAGGGTTTAAGACGGGCATAATATACCTGGCCACTTTCCATCCAATTATTGGTCAAATCGAAAACCGTGCCGTCTGCCGCGGGGGCATAAACCTTCAGGGACTTGACGGCATCGTAAGGCCGCTGCAGGGAATCGCCAATAGTTACGTTGACTTGGAGAAACTGAGAAGGAGGGCTGCCCGACGGGACATACAAGTTCAAGGTATAAACCTGGAACCGCATTCGGAAAATAGTGGCCTCAGCCCCGGTTTGGCAAAACGCCAGGCACATCAGAATCGCCAGCATCGAAAAAACCAATCGACTTCTCATTACTCCCTCCGTCCGAGATTAAAGTCTGGAGCCGTAGCCCCGGCATTGGGCCAACTAAGACAAGTCTTGCATTTCATTGAAGAAATTTAGATTATCTATCCGGCTCATTATTAATTTACCATGTGAGCCTCTTGCAAAATTATGTAGCCGCAGGCTTCAGCCGGCGCCGGCACAGGCTGGAAAGCCTGTGCTACCGGATATTTCTTTAAGCAACATTGGGAAAATCGCAGCCTCAAAATGAATTTTGCAAGAGGCTCATGTATAATACAATTTGGACTATTTTTACAGAAAATAAATAAATAACAAAGAAGGGTTTTTTTCAATCTGGAATTTCTCCTGAAATTGCGAGCAAAAAAGGAGCCTGGTTCGACCCAGGGTCCTTTTAAATTCCAATAGGTTATCTTTCTAAAACCTAAAACCTAAAACCTGAAACCTGCCTCAAGCCCCCTTCATCCTGGACTTCAATTCCTCCAACAGGGGTTCGAACTGCTCCTGGAGCTGGCCCAGGAACTTGCGCCATTCTTCCTGGAACTGGGGCAGGTGTTCCACTTCCAGGCGCACCTTCTGGCGGAGCTGCATCTCCAGGGCCCGGGCGTAGTCGCCCAGGGTGGCGCTAAACCGGGCCTTAAGCTGTTGGAAGGCGTTGTTGCGGACCTGGACGAAGTTGGTCATAAGCTGCTCCACTTCGGATTTGAAGCGGGCCATGGCCTTTGGGTTGGTCGCGGCCAGGAGCAGGCCTTCCAGGGCCAGAGACAGGCGGGGGTCCGGGTCCCCGTTGCGGGGCAAGGCCACATTGCGCAGCAAGACCTCCTTGATCCCGGCCTTCAGTGCGGGCAGGGCTTCCGGCGGGGCCGCCTGGAGCTCCTTTTCCAGGTCCACTTCTCCCTTGAGAAAGTTCACCGCCAGGCGCTGGCCCTGCTCCCGGTGGCGGGCTTCCGCCATTTCCTCCTTAGAGGCCCGGCCGAAGCGCTCGGCCCGCTCCAGGGCCATCTCCAAGGCGCTCTTGATTTCAGCCATTAAAGTCTCTTTCTTTCCCGCCGGGAAATATCAGCATCTCCGTCACTCGATTTTACCGGGGGAGCTGGTTTTAGTCTCAGTCTCGGGCTTCGGGGATTTTTCAGTTTGAGGGGTTGCTCCGGCATCTTTGCCGCCGCCGTTGTCAGTGGCGGAGGCGGCATTCTCCGGGGCTTTGGAGGCGCCGGACATATTGTCGGTTTGCATCTTGCCGGAGTAATCGCTTTGGTACCAGCCGCTCCCTTTAAGCTGGAAGGAGCAGCAGCTCACCAGTTTGTGCATGCTGCCGCCGCATTGCGGGCAGACCTGGAGGGGGTCGTCGGAAATCTTCTGCCATTGCTCCAGGACTTGGCCACACGCGACGCATTGGTATTCATAAATGGGCATACATCTTACCTAACTGCTAATAGCCTTGATTTAATTCAAATTTATAATCTAATTTTATCTTGCGGTTTTGTCAATCTTTAGTTCGGGGACCAGGATCAGTGGATTTAGGGAAAAGGCAGTAGGGGGGAAATCAAAAATCGCAGAACCTTGGGGATTTTTTTTGATAAAATGATAATTCCGGAAACAGAAAACAGAAAACAGAAAACAGAAAACAGAAAACTCACCCTATGCGTCTGCCGCGCCAACTGGAAGCCATGGCCCGCTTGCTCACTTATA
>VGSO01000171.1 GCA_016874945.1 Deltaproteobacteria bacterium | reverse complement strand
ATCCTCATCCTGATGTACTTCAGCACCGGCTCCTGGATTCAGGTGGCCATCATTATCTGCTCCCTGCCCTTTTCGGTGTTGGGGGCCATCTGGCTCTTGTATTTCCTCAACTACAACATCAGCCTGGGGACCATCGTGGGCATCATCGCCCTGCTGGGGCTGGATGCGGAAACCGGGGTCATCAATTTGCTTTACCAGGACCTGGTGTATAAACAGCGCCAGCGCGAGGGCCGCATGCAGACCCGGGAGGACCTGGAGGACGCGGTGAAGACCGGGGCGCTGCAGCGCCTCCGGCCCAAGCTGATGACCGTGCTGGCCAATATCCTGGGCCTCATCCCGGTAATGATGGCCACGGGCACCGGCGCCGAGGTGATGAAACGGGTGGCCGCGCCCCTCATGGGCGGCGTGGTGACCTCCCTCTTGCTGGAACTGTTGGTCTATCCCGCCATTTACTTCTTGTGGAAGTGGCACGCGGAGGTGAAGGGCCGGGGGTAGGGATCAGGTCACGGGTCAGGTTTTATACCGTGTCCGCTTTCAGGTGCAACAAACTCAACCTGTAACTTATTGATAAATCTTATTTATTTTAACCGAAAACCGAAGACCGAAAACCGAAAACGGTATTATACCAAGTCGCAGTATACCAAGTCGCAGTGGAAAGGCAACAGTTGTAGCGTGATTTATCACGCCCGCCTTTCGGGCGCAATAAATTGCGCCCTTTTCCTCAGTTTTCAAGCGGCGATTGCCGGTAGGCGTTATACCAAGTTGCCGTCAAAGAGGTAATTTTTGTTTGTCATTCTGAACGGAGCGAAGCGGAGTGATGAATCTAGATTCTTCGCTGCGCTCAGAATGACATTTTTACTCGTTTGATAGCAACTTGGTATTAAATCTCCAACCACGAATCGCTGAACAGCACCTGGCCCATGATGACCCGGGCGGTTTTGGCGTAGTTCTGGAGGTCCTTGGGCATTTGGCGTAGTTCTGGAGGTCCTTGGGCATGGAGGCGATGTTCACGGATTTGCCGTCCATGATGTCGTGGACGATCTTCACGGCCTCGGGCTTCCTGCCGTCCACCACGTCCCACAGTTCGTCGTCGAAGGCGTCCACGATGGCCGAGACCATGCCGTAGCGCTGGACCATGATGACGTAGGTGCGGTTGATGATGGGCCGGAGTTCATCCGGCACGCCGTTACTGGAGTTGGACAGCCCGCAGGTGGATTTGGACCCCGGGGCCATGTCCTGGAGCATCTTCATGTATTCCAACACCGCGATGAGCTGGTTTTGCTGGATGTTCAGGGGCGCGATGATGGGGTCAAACCAGATGGCCTCGTTGGGGATGTCGTATTCCGCGGCCTTGGCCAGGATCTCGGCGGTGAGCATGCCCCGCTCGTGTTCGTCCCGGGGCATGCCTTCCGGACCCCACAGGAGGCCGATCATGTCCGCGTCGTACTTTCTCACCAGGGGCATCATGCCGGTCATGCGCTCTTCCCGGGCCATGATGGAGTTGATAATGGCCTTGCCCTTGTGAACCTTGAGGCCGGCTTCCATGGCGGCGATGTTGGAGGTGTCCAGGGCCAGGGGAATATTGGGCACCACTTCCTGGATGGCTTTGACGATCCACTCCATCAATTCTTCGCCGCCCTTGCGGGCCGGGCCGATGTTCACGTCAATAAAGTCCACCTTTTTTTCCGCCTCTTTCACGGCCAGTTCCTGGAGTGGCTTGGGGTTCCGCTCTTTCATGGCCTGACCGTATATTTTGGTCACCACATTCAGATTTTCGCCGATGCGATAGAATTTGCTCATCAGGTAACCCCCTTGCTTTAGGGTAATAGAGGAGAAAGAGACTGATCAGCTTTCTCCCCAGGTTTCAGGAACTCCCCAAACTACAGGTTCTTCAAGAAGGCCGGAATGTGCGAGGCTTCCCGGGGACCGATGAGGACCTTCCAATCGGGGAGTTCCTCTTCCAGGTCGCCGCTGATGCCTGCCGAATAACCCGGAATAATGATGGTCCGGGTCTTGGTTTTATCCGTTATGCCGCACTTTTTGACAAAGTGGGCCACGGTGTCCCCGGAGAACTTGCCGGCGGCCCAGGCGGTCAAGACCGACAGTCCCTCGGTGTCCTGGATGAGCAGCCAGGTGGGGACCTTGCTGCCTTCGATTTCGCCGGACACGATGAAGTAGGTCAGCGCGAAGTTGGTGGTCACGGCCACGGGGGAATCGGGGCCGGGGTTGTTGATTTCGTAAATGCCCGCGGAAATGATCATGGGCTTCTGCGGATCGGTGTAAATGTTGAGGCGCTCCAGCAGAAGGGGGAAGACCACCGCGGCGTCCAGATCGCTCAGGACCGTGATGCCACCGTACTTGGCAATGAAGGTCGCGGCGTAGAGGGCTTCCTTCATGGGGTCGTCGGTCATCTCGCAGGGGCAGGTCACCGTGGGGAACCCAAAGGGCTTAAACTTGGGCACCAGGGCGGCCCGGCGGATGACAATCTGGTCCTGAAGGGCCTGTTTCAGGGTTTTGGCCCCGGCATCGATGATCAGGTCCTTGAGGCCCATGCCGGTGAGCTTGGTGGTGAGTTCCGCCAGAGCGTCGTAGCCTTCGGCCTGGGCCACCAGCGGCAGGCCAGCCTCCTTGGCCAAAGCGCCCATGGCGTCGGCATTGGCCGCAGTGGCCACGCCCAGCACCGGCTTACGGTCCTTGACGGCCTCCAGGCCGGCCTTGACGACATCAACCTTATCCGAGCACAGCATGATGGCGGCATCGCTCTGGTCCGCCACCTTTTTGGCCATGCCCGCGAACTTGGCGGCGTCGCCATTAACATCATGGACCACCAGCATCTCGGGCCGGAGCAGCAGACCCACCCGGTCAAACTGGAGCGAATTGAACTTGCCGATTTGGGCATCCACCTCCGCGTCGGACATGGCGGTGGTGAGCCGCCCGGCGATGATGGTGGGGTTGAAAAAAGTCTTTTCGTGGCGGAACATTACGGTTTCCCCGCCCACCGTTTTGACCGCGTCTTTCATGGCGATCTTTACCGGGCGGATGGGCGGAGCAGAGGCCTCGGCCAGTTTTTCCCGGACTTCATCCGAGACATAGGGGCAGGCGTCCAATTCCGCCTTCCCGCTGGCCAGGGCCATGGCAAAAGCCAAACAGGTGGGGAAACCGCATTCTTTACAGTTGGTCTTGGCGAGGAGTTTGAAAATTTCAATTCCCGTTAAAGCCATTGTCTCTCTCCTTATCCATGCCTGGCGGTCCGGAAGCCGGTTGCGGGAGTCAGGCCCCGCTCGTCGGCCGGGACCCCATAGGACAAGGGCCGAGAGATTTTATCTCCCGGCCCTTTCAGGGTTAGCCAATAATCGGATCCATGGCAAGCGCCGGATGATTTTTCTCCGTCAGGAAGGGCAGGATTTCGTCTTCCGTGACGCCCACGGTTTCATCGGCGATGCGGTCGATGAGGTCAGGGATGCCCAGTTCTTCGCCCCGCTTGAGGAGCCGTTCCCGGATTTCCTCTTTGAAAGACTTGGGCATCCACACCACCCGGGCCAGGCCGCCGTCGCCGAGGATGAACTTCCGCTGGCAGACGTTGTACTTGCTGTGGCCCACGAAGCCCGGGGTCACCTGGCCGCCGCCGATGACGCCCGCCAGGGTGGTGAACTTCATGCCGCAGGGGGTCTCCCCGGTGTAATCCCGGTTCACGGTCATGATGCCGTTGCACATGGGCAGAATGGCGGAGATGCACTCACAGCAGCCGCAGGTGGTCATGGGGTCATAAACCAGGCTGTAGAAGTTGTAAGACGAGACCTTCTGGCGGGAGGCCTTGAAGACGAAGTCGTTGATTCCCTTCCAGTTACCCAGCTTCTCGTCCAGGGTCTCGCCCTTCTGGATGGGTTGGTTGGGACCGGTGGGGTTGATCTCAAATGACGCCTTGCAGTCCATCCAGTTGTAAGCCCCGCACAGGCCGGTGCGCTCGGGAGAAACCACGCACACGTGGTTGGGGGCGAAGGACTGGCACAGAGTGCAGGAGTAGTAAGTTTCGGTGGTCTCGTCGGTCATGCCCTCCACCCGCTCGTCCCGTTCCTGGTAAACTTTCCGGGCCACGTGGGTGATTTCGTCCACCTTGTCTTTTTCGGTGAAAATCTTGATCTGGCACTTGTCGAAGATGGCGCCGAAATCCTGGTGGAACTTGGCATGGAGGATGGTGCCGATGTGCTTCAGGGTGAAGCCCTTTTCCACCGCGGCTTTGCCGATGCGGTACCAGGCGATGTCCCGCTGCCCGATGTGCATGATGCCCTGGGCGTAGTTCACCAGGTGGTGGATCTGCCGCTCCAGGATGGGCTCAAAGTCGGGCTGGAAGTTGCGGCCGGCCACTTCCACCACCACGCCCAGGGGCAGGCGCATGGGGATTTTGTCCTGAGGCAGGTCCGGCAGGTCGGGACCGATGACTTCCACCTTGCCGTCTTCCACTTCGTCCATGCGCTTGCTGGTGACCCACTCCACGGCCTGGGTCTTGCCGCCGCCGCACTCCGCGTAGAGGTCATCCTTCCGGACCCGCTCACCCTCGAAGGCCGCGCCGAAGTTCACCGGGATGTCGATCTCGGTGACGGTGACCTTGAGGCCCCGGACTTCGATAGACTTCTGGCCCAGTTCGCTCATGGGCACGTTGGACACCACGTGCTCGTAAGTGCAGATGCCGGTGGGCAGCACCTGGGGGATGTCCTGGTTGGTGATGGTGGGGAAGCCCCAGTTGATACAACCCGCGGCGTTGGCGTACCACTCGTCGGGAATGGCGGACACTGCGTTGACAAAGGCGAAGATCCGGTCCTTGTTGTAGATGAGCATCTTCAAGGCCGCGCCGGGTTTGACGCCGCCGAAGGCCATGGCGGCCCGGTTGGCGAATCCCAGGGCGAAGACCGCGCCGGAGATGTCCGGGCTGAAAGGCACGATGCGGGTGGGCCAGCCGATCTGCACCCCGCCTTCCAGGAGCTGCTCGGGCACCGAGGTGGTGCCTTCGATGTTCCGGGCGGCGCAAAAGATGTACAGATTCTTTTTCTGATATTCAGTGACCAGGTCCACGGCTTCCTGGACCGAGGGTGCGGCGCCGACGATGGCGGCGAACCCGGGGGCGGAGCCGTCCACGAACTCAATGCCCCGCTTCCGGAAGACGGTGTCTTCCGCGGCGCCCAGCCAGATCTTGGTGTCGCCCTTGCTGAAAACCTCTTCCCCCCCTACGTAGAAGTCGGGGTCGGTGAGGTAGCGGACGGCCTCGAAGATTTCTTCGGCCATGAGGGTGGCCAGACCGGCGTCCAGGCCGGGTCCCAGGTAGGGCAGGTGGAGCTTCTCGGCGGGAACCGGCGGCAGCAGCTGTTTGCAGCGCTCCATCACCGGCACCGCGTCTTTAATTTTCTCGATCTTGGTGCCCATCAAGGAGTAAATGATGGGGAGGTAATAGGCAGTATTGGGGAAGCCGATCTCCTGGTTTTCCCCGTATTTTTCCCGGGCCGCGTACAACGCGTCGGCGCATTTATTAACGATTTTGTGAGCCCCGCGAATGGCAGCGGAAATAATGATTTTCGACACTGTCGAGTCCTCCTTCCTTTTTCATAAAGGAATTTATCAATAAGAGGCCGCGGCTCGGCGTGGCCTCCTGGATTGCTTACGCCTCTTCCCCGGCCGCGGCTTCCAGTTGGCGGCGCATTTCCATATCCATGAGCACCCGTTCCCGGGCTTTGTCGATGCCCAGTGCTTTGCGCTTGGAATCGATATGGGCGATCATCTTTTTGGCCATTTCCATGGGATCGGCCACGAAGTCCCATTTGCCGCCGTACTCTTCCTCGATGCCCTTGAACAGGTAGTCGGTGAAGATTTCCGAGCCGGTGGAAGGGAAGGTGAGGGAAGGTGACCCCGAAGCAGGTGTAAACCCCGGAGGCCACGAAGTACTGGCCGATGGCAATGGCCTTCTCCGACATCCATTCCGGCGCCGCGCCCGCGGCGGGGAGATCGCTGATGTCGGTGCCTAGGCCGCCGGCCTTGACGCAGGCAGTGGCGGCCATGAGGATGCGGGAGTTGTCCACGCAGGCCCCCATGTGCAACACCGGCGGGATGCCCACGGTCTCGCAAATCTCCGCCAGCCCCGGACCGCAGAACTGGGAGGCCGACTCCGGCGTCAGGAGCCCGTACTTGCCCGCCGCCATGGCGGCGCAGCCGGTGGACAGCACAATGACGTCATTCTTCAGCAGCTCTTTAATCAGGGTCATGTGGGATGAGTCCTGGGTGGTGCGGCAGTTGTTGCAGCCCACCACGCCGGCCACGCCCCGGATGCGGCCGCCGATAACGTTGTCGTTCAGGGTGTAGTACGTGCCCCGGATGGAACCCCCCAGGAGGTACTGAATGGTCTCATAGCTGAAGCCCACCACGATGGGATGACTAACTGCGGGGATCATCACCGGGGCCCGGCGGTTGGGGAAGTTGTCGATGGCTTCCCGGACCACCTTCCGGGCCACGTCCAGGGCGTGATGCTCGTCAT
>VGSO01000170.1 GCA_016874945.1 Deltaproteobacteria bacterium | reverse complement strand
CTTAAAGAAAACGGATGTGGAACTGTCCCGGGCCTGGCTCCAAGGCAAGCTCCTGGTGGCCTTTCTGATCGAAGCCTTGGTAGCCGCGGCGGAAAGGTTTTCCCCCTGGGGCTACCCGCTCTCGATCCACCAGGAACAGATGCCTGTGGAGAGAAACCTCTCTCATGCTTCACCTGTTTAGCCAAACGGTGAACCCCAAACTGGGTTTGTATGCGTGTTGGAAAAATTGGCATCAAATCTCTCTGGATTTAAGGGAGCCTCCACGCAAGAGGCTGTTACAAATAGATATTTTAAAGAAATTGTCAGTTGAACACTGATCCTTAAGTTAGCGCTTATGCCCCAACCCCCTCCCACCGTGGGGCTGAGCATGACCCACAAGTGTGGGGGAAGGGATAAGAAGCAGCACAACTCTCGTTCCCAAGCTCCTGCTTGGGAACGCACTTGCCCCCGAAGCTCCTGCTTCGGACAGCCACGCACCAGGAAATGTGGCCCAGGCTTCATACTGCGCACCATTCCTTTCATCTCACCTGGGTCGCCCGGCGCAGCCTGAAGGCTGCGGCTACGAGAACGCAAAAATTTGTGGGTAATGCTCAGCCCCTGGTGGGAGGGGGCTGAAAAAACAGGCAACTGCAAAAACCCTACCGGACAGCACTGGCACGCCCTGGAGATGCGGGGACGGTTCACCCGGCTTACCCTGACAGTCCGGCCGCGGGGGGACGGTTTTTCCACCGCCGGCCTATCCTTCCATGCGCAGAGGGCACACAACCCTTAAGGAGCGGGGGGAAGAAACTTATGACCCGGAGAGCGACCCGGCCCATTTTCGTGGGCCCGGTGCAGATCGGCGGCGGGGCCCCGGTGGTGGTCCAGTCTATGGCCAACACCGACACCCGGGACGCGGCCGCCACCCTGGCCCAAGTCATTGACCTGGCCCACGCGGGCTGCGAGGTGGTGCGCCTGGCCATCCCCGACCGGGCCGCGGCGCAGGCCTTCGGGGTCATCAGGGGGCAAAGTCCCGTGCCCCTCATCGCCGACGTGCACTTCAACCACCGCCTGGCTTTGGCGGCCCTGGAGCAGGGCGCCGACGCGGTGCGCATCAATCCCGGCAACCTGGGGGGCGAGGCCAAGACCCGGAAAGTGGTGGAGGCCTGCCGGGAACGAGGGGTTCCCCTGCGCCTGGGGGTGAACGCCGGCTCCCTGGAGGCGGACCTGCTCCAGCAGTACGGCGCCCCCACGGCCCCGGCCCTGGTGGCCAGCGCCCGGCGCTGGGTGCGCCGGTTCGAGGAGTGGGGTTTCCACGATTTCAAGATCTCCCTCAAATCGTCCGACGTCCTCACCACCGTGGCCGCTTACCGGGAACTCTCCGCCCAGGTGGATTACCCCCTGCACCTGGGGGTCACGGAAGCGGGCGGCCTCATCGCCGGCGCCGTCAAGAGCGCCCTGGGGATCGGCCTGCTGCTGGCGGAGGGCATCGGCGACACGTTGCGGGTCTCCCTCACCCGGGACCCCCGGGAGGAGGTGCGGGTGGCCTACGAGATCCTGAGGGCTTTGCGGCTCCGGGAGCGTGGGGTGGAGCTCATCAGTTGCCCCACCTGCGGCCGCTGCCGCATCGATCTCTTTGCCCTGGCCGAAGAGGCGGAGCGCCGCCTGCTGCATGTGGCCGCGCCCCTGAAGGTGGCCATCATGGGGTGCGTGGTCAACGGCCCCGGCGAGGCCCGGGAGGCGGACGTGGGCATCGCCGGCGGCAGGCGCACCGGGGCCCTTTTCAAGAGGGGGGTGCTGGTGCGCAAGGTGCCGGAAAGGCGCCTGCTGGCCGCCCTGCTCCAGGAAGTGGCGCACCTGACCGGGGAGGCGGTGGACCTGGCGGGCCTCGAGTGATGGCGGGGGGAGACGCCCCGACTGACTTTTCGTCCGGAGAGTTTGTGGTGCGGGAGGGGGCCAGGGGTTATAGACTCCTGCCCCCTCCCCCAAACCTGCTCCTCTGGAAATCCCAATTCATAATCCAGGCGCTCCCGGGCCCGGCAGCCCCGGGTTATCAAAAAGACTGCCCGTCTCCGGGCCTTCTCCCGGGAGAAGATTTTTTCTTGCTTTCCGAACGAACAGGGGCGCGGTGTGAGGGCAGGGGCGGGGCAGGGACCGGCCTGTGTGCAGTTAATAATTTAGCATTATCAATGAGTTAAATGCATAGGCCGCTTGCTTGAAACCATGGCATGTTTCTTGCTTGAACAAATTACGGTGATTCATGTCCCGACGGGGCGATGCTGCAATAAAAAGGCCTCCGGCAATAATATGAGAAAAAAATTTTATTGACATTTGCCATATTATCTTCTATGGGATAATTTACTATAGTAGTCCCTGCATGTGGAAGCGCACGATGCAACCCGGCAGGTGCTGTTGCTCCTGGAGAGAACACCAGGAATCGTGGAAGCCGGCCACCCTCCACACATGATGGGGGATTAATAGCAAACTGAAGCATAACCAGCACACAAGGAGAAGGGGGAAATGAAAAAGATCGGCCTGCTTGTCATTATCCTGACGGCGCTGGGGGGATGCGTCTCGGTGGACCACTCCACCGTCATCGGCACCGACGCCAGCGGCCTGGCGACGGGGCAGTATCGCGACTCCCGCACCGGCAATGTCTGCAACGTGGACCTTTACGGCGCCGGCGCCGGGGCGGCCGTGGCCTCCTCCGCCGCCTCCATGGCGCAAGGGGCACTGGGGCTGCTTTCTATCGGGAACGCCACCGCGCTCGGAGCCAGGGCAAGTCGCGGCGCCACCTCCAGCGAATCCAGTTCCGGGGCGGGCGGCATGTTCGGCATCCGCATCACCGAGCCGCGCACTCAGGGCAATCCCCTGCCCTTCGCCCAGTCCATCGCCACCATCAATTACAGCCGGAAGCTCAAAAGCGTCAAGTACGACGAATTCGGGGGGATTTACGAGTATGAATTCGGCGACCCCCCCCGGACGGCGGCCGTGCCCAAGGCCTCCCCGCCGCCCAATTTCGGCTACCAGCCCATGAAGTAGGGAGGAGGCCTGCGGTACAAGGGGGGATGTGACATGAGGATACGTTGGTTAGGCCTTCTCCTGGTAATCTGCTTCGCCTGGGGCTGCACCCAATTCGCCCACAAGGAAGAGATTCTCTACGAGCAAGGCAAGCTGCAGAAGTTTTCCTATCTGAATGACGCCAGCGGCGCCGGCGCCAACAAGTCCACTTCCTCGGGCTTCATGGACGCCATCCGGGTCATCCGGGAAATCGACGAGAAGGCCCTGCCGGAATTCGGCCAGTTGCCCACGCCCTCCGTCCGGCCCCGGGAAAAGCCGGTGAAGCCGTATACGGGCATCATTAAGAACAACACCAGGCACGACCTGTCGGTGCCGTCCCACAACAGCGACGCCACCGTTATCGTGCCGGCCAGGGGCTATGTGGAATACACCGTCTGGTCGCCCACCTTCGAATTCACCGCCTTCCGCGCCGGCGACCCCTACCACTGCTTCCGGGGCAAGGTGGACCCCAAAGCCTTTCAATTCATGTGCAAGAAATACGACTTCATGGCGGTGATCCAGAAGGAAGATCCGCCGGTCTACAAAAAGTTGAAAAAGCGGGTGAGGAAAAGGGCGAAGCGCTCCGCCTGACGGACCGGGGCGAAATCCGCCCTGCTTCGCTTGCAGCATGGGGAGGCTCGGGAGACCAGGCCTCCTTTTTGTTTCAGGGGTTATGCCTACCCAATTCTGTTGCAGGGGCGGGTTTGAAACCCGCCCCTGCCGGCAACCTGGGATTACAGGGTGGGGGCGATGATGACCAGCAGTCTAAGACGCGTGACCGCCCTGATTCCGTGGGGCTGGCTCACCGGCATGATCTGCATGGTCCCCGCGGGCGCAGGAATCTCTTCCGCGCCGCCGGTGAAGACTCCCTCCCCTTC
This sequence comes from Deltaproteobacteria bacterium, assembly GCA_016874945.1. Taxonomy (GTDB): domain Bacteria; phylum Desulfobacterota; class Desulfobaccia; order Desulfobaccales; family 0-14-0-80-60-11; genus VGSO01. The sequence goes on along the minus strand of VGSO01000170.1, from coordinate 2,614 downwards.
CAGGATATAGAGCGCCACCTCCGAGTCGGCCGGGTGGGAGTGCACCGGCAGTTCCTGGCCCGGCTCGAAATTGAAATTCAACATGCGCAGGTTGGGTGAGTCGAACAGCAACTCCCGGTGGGGCCGCTGGCTGTTAAATTTGGCCAAGGGATTGAGATCGATGACCTTCATGGTTCCTCCGGTCCCGAGAATTGGCTAAAAGACCTTCTTGGTGTCCAACAACAGGGTGACGGGCCCGTCGTTGACCAGGCCCACGTCCATCATCTGCCGGAAGCGGCCGGTGCCCACCGTCAGGCCCATCTCTCTCAAAGCCGCCACCAGGTCTTCATACAACTTCTCCGCCATCTCCGGCGGCCCGGCCAAGTCGAAGGAGGGGCGCCGGCCCTTACGGCAGTCCCCCAGGATGGTGAACTGGGAGACCACGATCACCTCGCCCCCGATATCCAGCACCGAGCGGTGCAGCAGGCGGTCGCCCTCGGAAAAGATGCGCAGATGGGCCAGCTTGTTGGCCATCAGGGCCACGTCCGCGGGGCCGTCGTCCGCGGCCACCCCGGCCAGGACCAGCAGACCGGCGCCGATGCGGGCCACCTCCTCGCCGTTCACCCGCACCCAGGCTTCTTTGACCCGCTGCACCACCGCCCGCATGACAAACCCTCCCCTAGTGCGCTATAATGAGTTTGAGGCCCCCGGCCCCTGACAAAGGGCATCATAATTGAGGAGGGCCGACGCTGTCAAGCAATCCCGGCCCCGGTAAGGAGACCGCCCATGGCCATCATCGCCCCCTCCATCCTCTCCGCCGACTTCGCCCGCCTGGGGGAGGAGCTGGCCGCCCTGACCGCGGCCGGCGCCGACTGGATCCACATCGACGTCATGGACGGCCACTTCGTCCCCAACCTCACCATCGGCCCGCCGGTGATCAAGGCGCTGCGACCCCATACGCCCCTGCCCTTCGACGTGCACCTGATGATCGCCCAGCCCAACGGCTACCTGGAGGATTTCGCCGAAGCGGGCGCCCAGGTCATTTCGGTGCAGGCCGAGGCCTGCACCCACCTGCACCGCACCCTGCAATCCATCCGGCGACTGGGGCGCACCCCCGGCGTGGCCCTCAACCCCGCCACCCCCCTGGAGAATATCTTTTTCGTGTTGGAAGAAGTGGAGCTGGTGCTCCTCATGACGGTGAATCCGGGCTACGGCGGCCAGGAATTCATCGACGCGGTGGTCCCCAAGATCGAATGTCTGCGGGAGATCATCGACAAAAACGGCCTCAACATCAAAATCGAGACCGACGGCGGCATCAATGAGGAAACGGTGGCCAAGGCGGCCCGGGCCGGCTGCGATATTTTCGTGGCCGGCACCGCCATCCTGGGCGCCGGGGATTACGCCGCGGCCATCGCCAATCTGCGCCGGATCATCGCACGCGCCCAAATGGAGAAGCGCAGCGAAATGGTGTGAGCGCAAAGAGCCGGGGACCCTTGACCCCAGGCCGCCTCCCCCGACGCCCCGGGTAGCTGACTATGCGCATCTATCTTCTCAAACGCCTGGCCCTGATGGCGCCCATGCTGCTGGGCATCACGCTGGTTTCCTTCGTGGTGATTCATCTGGCCCCGGGGACCCCGGTGGAGATGCAGACCACCATGGATCCCAAGGCGTCGCTGGAGGCCCAGAAGCGCCTGCGGGAGCTTTACGGACTGGATAAGCCCCTGCACGTCCAGTACTGGGACTGGCTCAAACGCATGGCGCTGCTGGACTTCGGGCTGTCCTTCTCCCCCGACCGCCGCCCCGTCTGGGACAAGATCAAGGAGCGCATCGGCATCACCGTTGCCTTGAACCTCATGGCCATGTTCCTCATCCTGGCGGTGGCCATTCCCATCGGGGTGATTTCCGCAGTGCGGCCCCACTCCTGGTTTGACCGGGGCACCACCCTCTTCGTCTTTTTCGGCTTCGCCATGCCCTCGTTCTGGCTGGCCTTGCTGCTGATCATGTTCTTCGGCGTCTACCTGGACTGGCTGCCCATCAGCGGCCTCCATTCCCTCAATTACCGGCAGTTCACCTTCTGGCAGAAGGTGCAGGACCTGGCCTCCCATCTGACGCTGCCCGTGTTGGTCTCCGCCTTCGGCGGGCTGGCCGGCATGTCCCGCTACATGCGGGGCAACATGCTGGAGGTCGTCCGCCAGGATTACATCACCACCGCCCGGGCCAAGGGGTTGCCGGAGCGCACCGTCATCTTCAAGCATGCCTTGCGCAACGCCCTGCTGCCCGTGATTACCATCCTGGGCCTGTCGGTGCCGGGGCTCATCGGCGGCAGCGTGATTTTCGAGTCCATCTTCGCCATTCCCGGCATGGGCCAGCTGTTTTACGGCGCGGTGATGGCCCGGGATTACCCCCTGGTTATGGGGGAGCTGGTCATCGGCGCGGTGCTCACTCTGCTGGGCAACCTCCTGGCGGACGTGAGCTACGCCCTGGTGGACCCCCGCATTCGGACGGGATGAGGCGATAGGTTTTAGGGTCTGCTATAAAAAGTTCCTTATCCCCCTCTCCCCCGATGGGGGAGAGGGCCGGGGTGAGGGGGAAAACTTTTAATGCTTTGCGTGTGAGCCCAAGGCTCATGAATAAC
>VGSO01000169.1 GCA_016874945.1 Deltaproteobacteria bacterium | reverse complement strand
GGTGGGCAGTGCCCACCCTGCATTTTTCCTTTGCGCCCTTTGCGCCTTGGCGAGAAATAATATCATTTGGTTGCGGCAAAAGGCCGCGATGTGCTACTGGATATTTCTTTAAGCAACATGGGAAAATCGCAGCCTCAAAATGAATTTTGCCAGAGGCTCCTTGGGAATGAGAATGCATCGGTGAGATGTGGTGATGGAGGGGTCCCCATCCAAAGAGATTGATCCGTCCCCGTCCGCCTATTCGGGGGCCTAAACGCGTGGCGCGCCGTTATTTGGACCTGCTAAGAAACCTTCCAGGGAGAGAACAGTTGATACATAATCACAAGCGATTGTAAAAAGACTTTATTAAATTGTCAAGAAAATTTATACTCAATACCTTTTTCGGCCCACTGAATAGGGATAAACTGATGCCGCGCCTAGGATTCGACCCATTCCTGATAGACCAGGGTTTTGGAGGCCAAGGCCTCTTTGGTGATGGGGCTGATGCCCAGCGCTTCCCGTAAGCAATATACGACGTTTTCCGGTCGAGTTAAGGCAGACAGGCATCCATTAATGACCATGCCATCGAAACCTCGGTATACCAATACCAGCAGAAGGTCCATGGGTCGTCTCCTCCGGGTTCTTGATTTGGGCCGGACAAGATTATCGGATAGGCGACTCATGGAGTACAAATTTTAAGGATTCAAAATTTCAAATATTTTTGGCTAGGTTTAATGACCGGCAACCGGCCGCTAATCCCCCAGAAACCGGGGGGCCAGGGGGGGCCAGCGGCGGGAGGCCCGGCAGCGGGCCGCGGTGACAATGGCCCGCAGTTCTTTTAGGGCCTCTTTAAGGTGGTCATTGACCACCAGGAAGTCATACCAGTGGACCTCCTCCAGTTCCTCCCGGCCCTGCCGGAGGCGGCGGGCCATCTCCTCGGGACTCAAATCCCCCCGGCCCTGCAAACGCTCTTCCAGGGCGCGGCGGTGAGGCGGCAGGATGAAAATCAGGGTGGCGTGGGGGAAATCCTCTTTAATAGCCCGGGCGCCCCGGGGGTCCAGGTCGAAGACCAGGTCCACGCCCCGGGCCAGGGTCTCTTTAACCCAATCCCGGGAGGTGCCGTAGGCGTAGCCAAACTGCTCCACCCACTCCACCAGGGCGCCCCGGGCTTTCAGGCCGTCAAACTCCCCGGGGGTGACAAAGAAGTAATCTTTGCCGTGGACTTCCCCGCGCCGGGGCGGGCGGGTGGTGTAAGATATGGAGAATTGCAGCCGCGAGTCCCCGGCCAGCAAGGATTTGAGCAGGGTCGTCTTTCCCGTTCCCGAAGGCGCGGTGATGACGAAGATCTCTCCTTCCACTTAATCCGCCTTCTCCCCCGGCTCCCCCCGGTGGGGGTGATGATTGCCGCTCAATCGCAGGGAGATGGTTTCGCCGTGGACCGCCGAGAGAATGACGTGATTGCTGTCGGTGATGATAATGGAGCGGGTTTTGCGGCCGTGGGTGGCGTCGATGAGCCGCTGGGTATTGCGGGCATCGTCCCGCAGCCGCTTCGTGGGCGCGGAGTGGGGCATGATCACCGCCACCACCCGGCTGGAGAGCACCGTATTGCCGAAGCCGATATTTATCAATCTTCCTTCCATGGCGAGCATCCCCCGTTTTCTGTTTTCTGTTTTCTGTTCACTGTTTTCTGTTTAATTCCTATCGCAAGACTTCGCCGAGTTCACCATAAAGGGGTTTGAAGTAAAAGGCTGTAAACTGAACGTTGGAACCTAATCGGCTATTTCGCCTCCTCTGCCAAGGACAGAAAACCGAAAACAGAAAACAGAAAACTGTCATTCCACGTTCTGCACCTGTTCCCGGAGGCGCTCCAGGGCGCCTTTGATTTCCAAAACCGCTTGGGAGACGGCCATATCCCCCCCCTTGGAGCCGACGGTGTTGACCTCCCGCAGCATCTCCTGGATCAGGAACTCCTGCTTCCGTCCCACCGGTCCCCGGGCCTCCAGGGTCTGCTGAAACTGGGCCAGGTGGCTGTCCAGACGGGCCAGTTCCTCGGAAACGTCCCGGCGGTCCGCCATCAGGGCCACTTCCTGGGCCAGCCGGCTTTCCTCCACCGGGGGCGACTCCTGGAACAACTCCCTGAGGCGGCTGGTGACGCGCTCCCGCCACTCCTGGGGCAAATCCCCGGCCCGGGCCGCAATCACGCCCGCTTCCCGGCGGATCAAATTTAAGTTCCCTTCCAGGTCGGCGGCCAGGGCGGCGCCTTCCTGGAGGCGCATCCCGTCCAGCATTTCCAGGGCCTGGGCCGCGGCCTGGGACACCCCCTCCCAGGCGGCTTCCGGGTCCATTTCCTTGGCCTCCCCTTCCCGCAGGACAATGATCTCCGCGAAGGCCAGCAAATGCTGGAGGCGCAGAGGCTCCGGCTGGTCGCAAAAGCGCGTCAGTTCCTGGAGGCAGGAGCGGACCTCGGCCGCCAAGGCCGGGTCCAACCGCAGGGTCAGGGGCTTTTCCCCCAGGCTTTCCCAGGTGAGCTGCATTTCCACCCGGCCCCGGGCGATCCTGCCTTTGATGAGCTTCCGCAGGCGGTCCTCCAAAGCCCACAGCCGCCGGGGCAGATTCGGGACAAACTCCAGGAAGCGGTGGTTGACGGTGCGCATCTCCACCACCCACTTCAGGCCCTGGGCTTCCGCCTCCCCCCGGCCAAACGCGGTCATGCTCTTCATCGTAAGTCGCTCAACTCCCCGAGCTGCCACAGGTACTTGCGGCGCACCAGGCCCAGGAGTTCCGGCAAATCGCCCCGGCTGTAATCGGGATAGCTCCAGGGCAAGGGCTTGAAACTCCCCCGGGAATAAGTCAGGGCGAGATCCCCGAAAATTCCCCGGCCCAGATAGATTCGATGGGCAAAGTTCTTCCCGGTGGCCAGCACCAGGCGCTCCCGGGAGACATATCCCGGGTCCAGATTCACCAGCCGCCGGCCTCCCAGGGTTAGGTCCGACTCCACCGAGTTGGTAAAGAGTTTCCAGTGCGCCAGGCCCCTGGAGTCGGCCAGGTGCAGGAAGGACACCAGGCGGCGTCCCAGGCCCGGCCCCATCTCGGCGGCGTAGTAATCCGTGGCGCTGAATTCCCACCAGGGCCCCACCAGGTCCGGGGGTCCGAAAAAATCACTGAGTCGCGCCATCACCCGAGGGGTCAGGTCATCCCGGGCCAGGATGAGGCTGACCACCGGCTTCACGGGCAGAGGCGGGACCGGCTGGCTCATAAGTTTTGAGTTTCGAGTTTCGAGTTATTGTAAGTGCGCCCTGGCGCCAGGTTTCGCACAGTGCGGCGGTTAGACTCGCGCTCCTAAACCCCATGGGCCGCGGCGCCTGAAAACGCGCTTAATTTTATGGCAGGCAAAGCCACGAGGCAATGAAAAAATCATGTGAATAATAGCGCATATTCAGGCGCTTAGGAGTATAGAAGGTGTCATGGAGGGGGTTGCCGTCGCCAACGTGTAAATGATAAAAATTTAAAATAGTTATTTTTTCCTGCTTGGAGAATGTAGCCGCAGGCTTCAGCCTGCGCCGGGCGCCCCGCCGGGGCGCCCCTACTGGGTGGGGCGGGCCTCCGTGCCCGCCAAACCTTGCCGCCCGGAATAAGTTGCTATGCCGGGCATCCAACTGCGCCCCTAGAACAGCCGGGGGCGGCTGTTCTACATTTTCATGGTTTACGGGTGAGCCAAAGGCTCATTATTATAGGGGTTGCCCAAAGTAATTTCCCCGTAGGGGCACGGCGAGCCGTGCCCAAGATACAGGGGCACAGCACGCTGTGCCCCTACGTCAAACAACAATCGGAAAAAACTTTTGGCAATCGCTATAACTGCTGGGGAACGCAAATTTTGGCCGAAGCTCTGCTTCGGCAACCGTGATGTGTCATGTCCCTCACCGTCTGCGAAACCTTTTACAGCCTCATGGGCGAATCCACTGCAGCCGGGCTGGCGGCCTTCTTTATCCGCCTGGCGGGGTGCAATTTGCGCTGCCGGTACTGCGACACCACCTATGCCTATGAAGGCGGGATGGGAAGATCGATTGCCGACCTGGTGGGCCAGGGCCGGACTTTCCCGGTGCGCCTGGCCCTGGTGACGGGAGGCGAACCCCTGCTCCAGGCCGACACCCCGGCGCTTTTGGTCCAACTGGCGGACGCCGGGTTTACCGTGTTCCTGGAAACCAACGGCTCTCTGCCCATCCGGGACCTGGACCCCCGGGTGCGGCGCATCGTGGACCTCAAGTGCCCCGGCAGCGGCATGTCAGCCCACAATTACTGGCCCAACCTAAAATGGCTGGCCCCGGGGGACGAAGTGAAGTTTGTCATCTCTGACCGCCCCGACTTTGATTGGGCCGTGAAAATTATAAAAGAACGCGACTTAACCTCACGGGTCCCGGTCTTGATTTCCCCGGTTTTCGGGGTGGTCACGCCCCGAGACGCGGCGGCCTGGATTTTGGCCAGCGGCCTCCCCCTGCGCCTCAATTTACAGCTTCATAAATATATCTGGGGCCCGGAGGTTCGGGGTGTGTGAGGGGGTCTTAGGTCTTCGGTGGGAGGGAGGAAGCCCTTTCTTATTGATGGCCATCACTTATAGGCGATTTTAATGACGTATAGCTTCAGTATGTATTATTCTAAAATTGGCACATATCGTAAATTTCTTAGGTGTATCGATATTGGCAAATAATCTTCTATTCATTTTCGGTGTTCTAAAAAAATAAGCCGCCGATCCCCCAAAAATTTCATAAGGAGAGCTAAGGAAAAATCTCTGTGAAATATTTTTCGGCGTGAATTTGTGCTATCATTCCCTATTAGCGACAAGTCGGATTTAAAAGAGGAAACTTTCCGGGGTTAAACCCGGAAGGGAGTTTCCCTTAAAACCCTTGGGAGTTATCGAATGACATATTCCAATAGGAGGGGAAGGCGTTATTCACGTTATTCATATGATTCTGGACACCAAGCCGCAATGCGACACATTCGGGCTTTTCGGGAGCTTGAACGTAGATTAGGCCCCATCGTACCGGATGTTAAAGAAGCGTTCTTGAATCTTGGCAACTCAGATTATAATCTACTTCTTGCAAAATATGGTGAACTTTTCGGTCAATCTGCTCAAGATTATGCCCTGCAAACTTACCCTAAATGGAGGGCTGGACAAACAAAAATGTCTGGGAAGGTAGCAGAACGTCTTCTAAATTTGCTACCACCATACTTGAAATTTGAACATAGATACGCGATGGTAGAAAAACTTTGCAATCATCATGCAACAAAGCAATATCGTAGCGTCAAGATCAACCTAAAGAAACCGGAAGCAGGGTTGGATGAATTGAATCGAAGCATTAAAGAAGTTTTAGAGATTTCAGCCGTAAGCGAAAAATATCTGCCAGAGCATGTCTTAAATACTATAAATTGGTTAAATGACGATGACATGGTTATATCTCGGCAAATGCTGGCCGAAATTGATAGAAAACGAAATGCCAAGAGTCTCACACTGGCCGAAAAAGAATTTCAAAACGTAATGGAACAGGTGAAAAATTTAAAGGGGGAAGCAAGCTTTAGTCAGAGGATTGAGATTGCTGGAGGAACAATAGTTGTAAGTGCAGAAAAGAAATCGCTGAAGACATTATGGATAACGTTAGGTATAATAGCATTGTATATCTTATATCGATTGTCTAAGTGAGGTTTCCCATGTCAGACGAAAAGGATGACAAGAATAAGTCGTTAACTGTTAGGGATAACAGGCCCGGTATTTTGGAATCAGCCTTAGCTAATTTGCCTGCTGAAAAGAGGCAGAAAATCTTAAACAAGGCTGCCGAAGAAGCTCTTAATTTAGAAATCGAAGCCCGAAAAAAGCAAAAAGATTCCGCCACAGCAATGAATGATTTGGATGATTTACTAACCAGGTTTGAGGATGTGCCAAGTAACAAGGGCACATTTACTAAAGTTAAAGGCGATTTCAAAACAGGCTCAGGCCGAGTCAGTGTAGAAGCAAGAAAAGGATTCGGTTGTTTTGTAGCTACAATTGCTTTTAATTCTCCTGTTGCAGAGGAAGTCTGCTATTTAAGAGAATTCCGGGATAATGTATTGTGCAATTATAAGTTAGGAATTCGGTTTATCGCTTGGTATTACAGGAATGGTCCCAGGTTGGCAAGAATGGTAGGACGACATGAATGCATCAAATTGCTTACCGTAAAGGTTCTTTCTTTGTGGATTTCTATTTTAAAAATAATCCGGTAACACCATAAATCACTGTTATAGCCCTTCATATTTCTCGAGCCTGTCCCAAACTCAGTTGAAAGTTTGAGGATGGCGGTTAAAGGTTGATAAAGATTAGGCTGCCTTTTGTTTAGAGTCAAGGACAACCTCGTTTTCCAGTTTAGCCTTAAGCATCCAGAGATCACGGTAACCCAGGATGCGGCGAAAATTCTTTTCGGTCTCTAAAAAGGCGGCGGCCACCCAGCGCAGCACCATGTGGCCGTCCCGCCAGCGGCTGACCCGATTGGTTCTCTGGCGCACCCCGGCATGAGGGCTTTCAATGATATTGGTGGTGCCCAGGCAGC
>VGSO01000168.1 GCA_016874945.1 Deltaproteobacteria bacterium | reverse complement strand
GAAGGCGCCCAAATTCTGACCCGCATCCTGCACCGGCACCTGAATGACCTGGCCGCCCGGGTGCAGATGGACAAGGTCGGGAAATTGCGGGACTTCTTGAAGCTGGTGAGCCGTATTCCCATCAACCTGGAGTTCACCGAAGCCCAGAATTTCATGTTTGACCTGATGAGCAAGAATTTCCCTGCGGTAGCCGCCCGGACCGCCCGGGATCCCAAGGCCCTGGCCCTGGCCACCCAACTGGTGGAACTGGCGGAAGCCCTCAATTTCAGCCCGGTGCGCTATATGAAACTCTTGGGGTGAGGGGTCTGGGGTAAGGGGAAAAGAGAAAGCCAGGTTTCAAATAACCGGAATTACCGGAATTACAATAGTTCAATAAATCCAGCTCTCGGCAACAATTCTTAATAAGCAAAAGGTTAACTGGATAAATTCTCTAATTTTGATATTTTGTCAGGTGAGAATTTGGGGAGGCTTATTGAATGAGCCGGAAAGACATCCTGGCCGAGTTGAAAAAACTCCCCCCCGGGAGCGACTAAGTATTATTGAGGCTGCTTTGCATCAGATTCGGGAGGAACTGAAGGCACCCTCCGCGCTGCCTTCTCCGGGGAAGGGACAAAAACAGTTGGCCGCCGCAGCCCAAGCCCTGATGGCTGATTATGGTCCGGGGGGAGAATTAACGGTGTTTACTGACTTGGACGGCGAGGAATTCCATGCATAGAGGCGAGGTCTGGCTGATTAACCTTGATCCCGCCATCGGTGCAGAGCTAAAGAAGACTCGCCCCGCGATTATTGTCAACAACGACGCCATAGGGCTGTTACCGCTTAAAGTGATCGTCCCCGTTACCGCTTGGAAAGACCATTACCAGGTCCCCCCCTGGTTGGTGCGCCTTGAACCCGACGAAGCAGACGGATTAGATAAACCCTCCGCCGCAGACCCCTTCCAAGTGCGATCCTTGTCCCAACAAGGCCTGGTCCGGAAACTGGGACAAATTGCCGACGCCAATATGGGACGGATTACTGCGGGTTTGGCTCTGGTTTTGGATATCCCGGGTTAATTCGTGGCTGCCGGGAATCGCCTCGGCCTCCTCTTTCAACAGTCTTATCTGGCTAGATATTGAGGGACTTGGGCTTGTTGCACTTCCCCTTATTTTTAAATATTTATTCACCCGCGAAACCTTGCGCCTTTGGGTCTTTGTGTGAGGTTTTTTGGTAGACAAGGAGTAGGGCATGTTATTGCTGGCGCGGTTTCAGGAAGCCTTGGCCGAATCAGCGCGGTTGCAGGAGCGAGTCGCCGCGGAGCTGGGCGACCGGGTGGTGGCCGCGGCCCGGATGCTGGCCGAGGCGTTAAAGGCCGGGGGTAAAATCATGCTCTTCGGCAACGGCGGCAGCGCCGCGGACGCCCAACACCTGGCGGCGGAATTCGTCAACCGCTTCCAGATCGAGCGCCCGCCCCTGGCAGCGCTAGCCCTGACCACCGACACCTCCATCCTCACCGCGGTGGCCAACGATTATGACTTTCGGCAAATTTTCGCCAAACAGGTGCGGGCCTTGGGGCGGCCCGGGGACGTGGCCCTGGGCTTCAGCACCAGCGGCGCCTCCCCCAATGTGGTGGAAGGTTTGAAAGCGGCCCGGCAGATGGGACTGAAAACCCTGGCCCTAAGCGGCGGGGAGGGGGGGCCGGTGGCGGAACAGGCCGATTTGGCCCTGGTGGTCCCTTCCCACAATACTCCCCGCATCCAGGAAGTGCACATCACCGTGGGCCACGTGCTCTGCGATTTGGTGGACTATATCCTATTCCCGGAAAAATTCGCGCAGTGAGGGGTAGGGGGGGCGGTTTGCTGCACAGGCTGGAAAGCCTGTGCTACTGAATCTGAGTTTCTGGTTTTTTCAACAAGAATTCGTTGTTAACCTACTGATTTAGGAAAGGAAATGGTGGGCAGTGCCCACCCTGCATTTTTCCTTTGCGCCCTTTGCGCCTTGGCGAGAAATAATATCATTTGGTTGCGGCCAAAGGCCGCGATGTGCTACTGAAGTTGAGTTTCTTGTTTTTTGTCGAAGATTTTGCCTGTAACACCTTGATTTGATTAAAGTAATTAGGTTATTTTTTAGTTGGGTTGCGGCCAACGGCCGCGATGTGCTACCAATGCTGTTCATAATTTAGTAGGACTCCCCAAGTCTTAAGTCAAAACTCGAAACTCGAAACTCGAAACTTTAAGAAGGTTGGATGATGAAAAAAATCGACCCCCTGTCCCTAGAAGGCATTCAAACTTATAGTCTCAAAGAGCGCCACTCCAAGGTGAGCCACGGGGCCTTCGGCCAAGCCTGGGCTAAAGGCGGCGGCTTCCGGGAGTTTCTGGACCGGCTGCCGGACCTCCTGGCCGGCCGGACCCTGAAAAAGGTGGTGGATGCCTGGGTCCAAGCTCGCCGAGGGGGGCGCCTGGCGATCCTGGGCATGGGGGCGCACCCCATCAAAGTGGGGCTCAATCCCATTTTGATTGACCTCCTTAGGCGGCGCTTGCTCTCCGCCGTAGCCATGAACGGCGCTTGCATCATCCACGACGCGGAACTGGCCATGGCCGGAATGACCTCGGAAGACGTGGATCAGGACCTGGGCTGCGGGCGCTTCGGCATGGCCCGGGAAACCGGGGAATTCCTCAACGAAGCCATCGCCTGGGGGGCTGGCCAAGGATTGGGGCTGGGAGAGGCGGTGGGGCGCCGCCTCCGGGAGTCCCAATTCCCTTATAAACATTTGAGCCTGCTCGGCGCCGCGGCCCAGTTGGAAATCCCGGTGACGGTGCACGTGGCCGTGGGCGCCGACATCATCCATATGCACCCGTCGGTGAAACCCGAGGCCCTGGGGGCCGCCACCCACTTGGACTTCCGGCTGCTGGCGGCCCTGGTCGCCCAACTCCAGGAGGGGGTGTTCATCAACCTGGGCTCCGCGGTGATCATCCCCGAAGTATTTTTGAAGGCGCTGACCCTGGCCCGGAACCTGGGTCACCCGGTGGCGCCCCTGACCACGGTGAATTTGGACTTTATCCAGCACTACCGGCCCCTGACCAACGTGGTCCGGCGGCCCACCCAGGGCGCGGGGCAGGGCTACGCCCTCACCGGACACCACGAACTGCTCTTCCCCCTGTTGGCCGCGGCGGTGGTGGAAGAGATGGGGGTTTAGTTTTCAGTTTTCGGTTTTCAGTTTTTAGTTAAAAATATATTGGATTATCAACGACATAATTGTCATCCGTTCCATCACAACGCGTTCAACAGGCAAGGATTTGTAGGGGCTTGATTTATCACGCCCGCCTTTACGGGCGCAATAAATTGCGTCTCTACAAAAATATCCGTGTGGCTGCATCCTGTTAATATGGAATAACTATCGGAGGTAAAAATGCCCACTGAGATTGTCATCGTCGTGGATGACATCAGAATCAACGGCGTTTTGAACGACTCCCCCACGGCTAAAGCCCTGGCCGCGGCCTTGCCCCTGGAAGGTGAGGCCCGGCGCTGGGGGGACGAGATTTACTTCCCGGTGCCCCATGTAGTGGCGGACCTGGACGACACCGCCAAGATGGTGGTGGAGGTGGGGGATATCGGCTATTGGCCTTCGGGGAAGGCTTTTTGCATCTTTTTTGGCTACACCCCTTCCAGCGTCCCCGGGGAAATCCGGCCGGCCAGCGCGGTGAACCTCGTGGGCCGGGTCACCGACGACCCCTGCTGCCTCACCCGGGTGGGCGAAGGCGCCCCGGTGCGGGTGGAGCGGAAGTAGGGAAAGAAGGGTATAATGTGTTTGGGAGAGGGGCCAGGGGCGCATAGCCCCTGCCCCCTCTCCCAAACCCTCTCACCCAACCCCTTAAGTGGATTCATTTTGGGCGGTGAAGCTAATTCAGTTCTTCTTGAAAATGGGGAAAAATTTATGAGTAAACAAAAAGTTTCCAGGCAGTCAGTTCCACGCATTGAATACTTAAAGGTTAAGAATTATAGGGCTCTTCGGGAACTTGAAATAAAAATTACCCCATTAACAGTATTTTTGGGTCCTAATGGGAGCGGCAAGTCTACAATTTTTGATGTTTTTGCTTTTTTATCAGAATGTTTTTCTATAGGTTTGCGTAAAGCCTGGGACAAACGAGGGCGATTCAAAGAATTACGAACCAGAGGTGCCGATGGACCAATAGTTTTTGAGTTAAAATACAGAGAGCAAATGGGGGCCCCGATCACTACATACCATCTGGCAATTAACGAAAAGGGGAAGGGGCCAATTGTGGCTGAGGAATGGTTGAAATGGCGTCGAGGACATGGAGGCAGGGGCAAGCCTTTCAGGTTCCTTGAATTTAAGGAAGGAGAAGGAACCGTAATTACTGGTGAAATGCCAGACGAACAAGACGTAAGGATGGAAGAACGTTTAGATTCCCCAGAAATGCTGGCGGTCAACACCTTGGGGCAACTAGCTAAACACCCAAGGGTTAGCGCCTTGCGCCGGTTTATTACTGGATGGTACTTATCATATCTGTCAGCAGACAACACTAGAGGCACCCCAGAGGCCGGACCCCAAGAACGTCTTTCGATTACCGGGGATAATCTTCCAAACGTTATTCAATACCTAGCAGAACAACACCCGGACCGTCTTGACCAAATTTTAAAGATTTTATCAAATCGCGTGCCTAGACTTGAGAAGGTCGAAGCCGAAATGATGCCTGATGGTAGATTGCTGTTGCAGATTAAGGATGCTCCTTTTGAAAGGCCAATTCTGGCAAAATTTGCGTCTGATGGGACTCTTAAAATGTTGGCTTACTTAACTATGCTTTATGATCCAGATCCTCCTCAATTAATAGGAATTGAAGAGCCTGAAAATTATCTCCATCCTCGATTATTACCGGAATTGGCCGAAGAATGTCGAAATGTAACTGATCGCACCCAACTTATGGTGACCACCCATTCGCCTTTCTTTGTCAACGGATTACACCCAGAGGAGGTTTGGACTCTTTATCGGGATGAGAAAGGTTATACCAGAGCGGAAAGAGCAGCCGATATGAACGGCATTCAAAATTTTATGGAGGCAGGAGCCAAACTAGGACATTTATGGATGGAAGGTTACTTTAAAGTGGGCGATCCTTTAACGGCAGGTGGTGGGCCAAAGCTCCATTCTTCTGGTAATAAAACAGACAGGATCGGATAATAGTCTGATGCATATTGAGTTTCTTGTTGAAGAACCGTCGGCAGAGGCTGCTCTTCATAATATTGTCCCCAAAATTATTGGGCCGGGTAATACCTATGATATCCATACTTACGAAGGTAAGTTTGACCTATTGAAAAAATTACCTAATAGACTAAGGGGTTACCGTTCTTGGTTACCCTCAGGTTGGATCATAGTAATATTAATTGACGAAGACAATAAAGGGTGTCAACTAGTAAAGAGACAATTAGAAGATATTGCTCTAAAAGAAAATTTATATACTAAAAGTAACAAAGGAATCAATGGGTCATTTCAAGTAATTAATAGATTAGCAATCCAAGAATTGGAGGCCTGGTTTTTTGGAGATCCAATTGCTCTCCGGAATGCCTATCCCAAAGTGCCGAAGGGGTTGGACAGGAATAAGAAGTATCGTAACCCTGATGCAATAGAAAAACCTTCAAAGGCATTGGGACAGGTCCTGCAGAGAGTTGGTTATCACCGTGCCGGATTGCCTAAGAAGGAAGCAGCTAGGAGAATATCAGGTTATATGGACCCCATGCGAAATTCATCCAAAAGTTTTCAAGTATTCCGGGATACATTGAATCAGGTTTGTTAGAAAGGAAATGAGAAGAAAATACCTATGCTGAATTCTCTTTTCTTATTTATCTTAGCTTTATTAATTATACTCCCAACCTGCTCCGGGGAGAAGCCCAAAGGGCCGCCGCCGCCGGTGCCGGTGGCCGTAGCCGCGGCAGTGAAGCAGGACGTGCCGGTGCAGATCCGCACCATCGGCGCGGTGGAGCCCTTCGCCACCGTGAGCATCAAGGCCCGGGTGGGCGGCGAGCTGAAGCAGGTCAATTTCCGGGAAGGCCAGGACGTTAAGAAGGGTGAGCTCCTGTTCGTCATTGACCCCCGGACCTGGGAAGCGAACTTGAAAGAGGCCCAGGCCAAGCTGGCCCGGGACAAGGCCCTGGCCAACAAGGCCAAAGCCGACGCCCGCCGCTTCGCCGAACTGGTGCAGAAGGAATTCGTCAGCCGGGAGCAGTACGAGCAGGCCCTGGCCACCGCTGAGTCCCTCCAGGCCACGGTGGAGGCGGATGAAAAGGCGGTGGAGAGCTCCCGCCTCCAGGTGAGCTACTGCTACATCCACGCCCCCATCACCGGGCGCACCGGGACCCTCCTGGCGGACCAGGGCAACCTCATCAAGGCTGACGCGGACAAGGCCATGGTGGTCATCAACCAGGTTGAGCCTATCTACGTCAGCTTTGCCGTGCCCCAACAGTTTCTGGCGGATATCAAGAGATTCATGGCCGCCGGCGCAGTAAAGGTGGACGCCTGGCTCTCCAACGAAGAGAAGCCGGAAGAAGGCGTCCTCACCTTTGTCAACAACACC
>VGSO01000167.1 GCA_016874945.1 Deltaproteobacteria bacterium | reverse complement strand
CGCAGGCTTCAGCCTGCGCCGCCACAGGCTGGAAAGCCTGTGCCACCCAATTTACGGAACTTTTCATAACAGAAAACAGAAAACCTAAAGCCGTTTTTATACCGTGTCCGCTTTCAGGTGCAACAAACTCAACCTGTAACTTATTGATAAATCTTATTTATTTTAACCGAAAACCGAAGACCGAAAACCGAAAACGTTATTAATCCCCCAGAGGCGCCTGGTATTCCGCCCAATCAGGAATCCCTGCTTTAAGGAAATGGCGCAGTCTTTTGATCAAGCGGTCTTCAATCTGGCGCACCCGCTCCCGGGAGATATGGTGGCGGGCGCCGATTTCCTGCAAAGTCAAAGGTTTTTCCGCCAGCAGGCGCAGGTCCAAAATGTCCAGCTCTTTCTCGTTGAGCTCATGGCGGAATTCCCCCAGCTTCCGGCGGAACAGCTCCTTCATCTCGGTTTGCGCCAGGATTTCCTCCACCTGGGGCTCGGTGGCCGGCAAAAAGTTCTTATGGTACTCGTCGGAGCCTTCCTTCAGCGGCGCGTCCAGGGAGAGCTCCCAGCCGCCCAAGCGCTGGTCCATTTCGATAACTTCCTCTTCCCGGACCTGGAGGGACTCGGCCAACAGCTTAGGCCCCGGCTCGTATCCCAAAGCCCGCAGCTTTTCTTTTTCCCGGCGCAGATTGTAAAAGAGCTTGCGTTGGGACTGGGTGGTGCCGATTTTCACCAGCTTCCAGTTGTCCATAACGAATTTCAGGATATAAGCCTTGATCCAGAAAGAGGCATAATAAGAGAGCTTTATGCCCCGGTAGGGGTCAAATTTCTTAATGGCGTGCATCAGACCGATGTTGCCCTCCTGGATGAGGTCCAGGAGGTTGCGCATCCAGTACTTCTGAAATTCCATGGCGATTTTGATGACCAGGCGCAAATTGGCGGTGATTAACTTATAAGCCGAGTCCTTGTCGCCGGTTTCATAATAATGGGTGGTTAGCTGCTTTTCTTCTTCGGGGGTTAGCAGGGCGAACTTGTTGGCCTCCCGGATGTAACGCTGGACCAAATCCAGGCCGGATGGGGCGGGAAGCGCGGCCTCTTCCGGTTCCTCTTCAATCTCCGGCTCCAGAACCTCCGTCAGTCCCTCCGGGTACTCTTTGATTTCCTGTTCGTCGGTTTCGTGCACGGTGAACCCTTATGTTTTACCAGGTGAGGCGGACGGGAATGTCCCGCCGGCTTAAATATTCCTTGATTTCCCGGATGGTATAGTCGCCATAGTGCGTCATGGAGGCGATGAGGGCTGCGTCGGCCCTGCCTTCGGAGAGGACCTGGCAAAGGTGTTCCGGGACTCCGGCCCCCCCCGAAGCAATGACCGGGATGGGCACGGCTTCGGAAATCATCCGGGTCAAGGTCAGCTCATAGCCGGCCTGGGTGCCGTCGGCGTCGATGGAGTTGAGGCAGATCTCCCCGGCCCCCAGACGCACGGCTTCCTGGGCCCACCACAGGGCGTCGATGCCCATGGGGGTGCGGCCCCCGTGAATCACCATTTCATAGCCTGACGGTATTTGGGAACTGGGTTGGGTCCTTTTCACATCCATCCCCAGGACGATGCACTGGCTGCCGAAGGCCTCCGCGCCCTGGCTGATGATGGCCGGGTTGAGGACCGCGGCGGTATTGACGCTTACCTTTTCCGCCCCGGCCAGGAGCACGTCCCGCATGTCTTCCAGGTTGCGGATGCCGCCTCCCACGGAAAAGGGGATGAAGATCTCCGCGGCCACCCGGCGCACCACGTCAATCATGATATTGCGCCGGTCGCTGGACGCGGTGATGTCGTAAAACACCAGTTCGTCGGCCCCGGCCTCATAGTAGAACCGGGCCATGGCCACCGGGTCGCCGATGTCCACGTTATTCTTGAACTTGATGCCCTTGGTGGTGCGGCCGTCCCGGACGTCCAGGCAGGGGATGATGCGTTTACTCAGCATAAGAGCCGTCCCAGGCCAGGAAGTTTTCCAGGAGCCTCAGGCCGAACCGCCCGCTTTTTTCCGGATGGAACTGGGTGGCCGCCAGATTACGCCACCCCAGGGCGCTGGGAAAATCCACCCCGTAGTCCGTCAAGCCCAAAACCATGGATTCCTGGGACGGTGCGGGATAATAGCTGTGCACGAAATAATATTCGGCTTCGGGCGGCAGTCCCACAAATACCGGATGGGGCCGGAGAAACCGCACCCGGTTCCATCCCATGTGGGGGACCTTAAGCCCTGGCGATTGGGGGAGAACCCGGGTGCGCCCCGGAAGCAAGCCCAGACAGGGGGTTTCGTTCTCCTCGCTGAATTCCAGGATGATCTGGGCACCCAGGCAGATACCCAGGATGGGCGCCCCTCTTTGGAAGCTGTCCTTGAGGGCCCGGTCCAGCCCCAGCCTCTGAAGCGTGGCCATGGCTTTGCCCGCCGCCCCGACTCCAGGAAACACGATCCGGTCCGCCGCGGCCACCACCGAGGGATCCTGGGTAACCGCGCCGTCCACCCCCAGGGCCTTGAGAGACCTGATGACACTGGTCAAATTGCCGGCTTCATAATCGATCACAACCAATGAAGACATCTTTTAAAATCTATCAGCTATCAGTACCCCGGTGAGTAGTCAATATATAAGGGATGGGAATCAGGTTTTAGAGGTCAAGGACTTGCGGCCTTTAGGTTTAATTACAGTCTGTTACGAAAAGTTCAAGGTTCAAGGTTCAAAGTTAATGCAGGGTGCGACCGCGCACCAGTTAAGTAAGTTACTGACTTTTCATTGTTTTGAAAGAGCCGAAGGCTCATGTGCGACTGCTTGGAAAAGTTCACAGTTACAAGTCGAAGTGCGCGCCGCCGTCTCTGAATATAGCCAGCACCTTTACATAATTTAGGGGTGGGCCAACGGCTTAGGACGACTGGCTGGAAAAGTTGCCATTGGTCAGCTTTTACTTGACAATGGTGTTAAGGCTCTTTTAGAATAGACAAAATTTATATATTTTCATTTTCACATGGGGGGAGCCATGAACTTAAAAGGGGGAAAGAGACTAACGCGGGGAGCCTGGAGGGCGGCAGCCTTGCTGATGGCCCTGGCAATATTAGCGCCAGGACCTCAAAGTGCGGCCCTGGCCGATACGGGGGCGACGGCCATAGCCATCGCCGCCCCCATTATGGGAGTGGTGGGCTGTGCGGCCATCGGCTATGGCATGTGGCTTAACCGTCCTGGGTCTCCGGACCAGCCGCCTAAAATTCCCGGTGAACTATACACGGGGGTTTTCCTGGGCGGTTCCCTGGTGGGGCCCGGTGCCGATAATTGGAACTTTCGATATGCCGGTGGAACGCCTAATCTTAGCAATATCAACTATCAGCCCGCGGTGGTGGGCGGGGTGAAAATCGGCTGGTTCACTCCCTGGTGGCCCAATATCGGCATAGAGGCTGAAACCAATTTCACCCGGCATGACATCGCGCAGCAAACTGTAAACGCCAGCCCGGCGATTATATTCAACCCGACCGTTTCCATCCAACAGAAATTTAATGTCTGGACCATGGCCTTGAAATTGATGTTCCGCTATGGGTTCTTCAAAGACCAGGAGGTCCCCTTCGGCCGGCTCCAGCCTTACTTGGGAATCGGCCCCGGGGCGGTAATTATCTATGGTCAAAATGACTCCGCCAAGAATCTCTCCCTGGAAGTTCAAGCCGGGGTGCGGTACATGGCGCTGAAGAATGTCTCCATATTCACCGAATACAAATACAGCCAGCAATGGGATGTGGAACTGGAAGCTCAACAGGTGTTCACCCCCGGGGGGGTGCCCCTGGCCCTAGGCAGGACCAATTTTGACTTTGACACCCATAAATTTGTCCTGGGGGTGGCTTATCACTGGTAGGCGTCCGCTTTAAGTTGGTCTAGCCCAAGGCGGCCTCAGGCCGCCTTTTTCATGTAGGGTGCGTTTTTCGCTCCCAAGATCCCAAATCTTGGCGTTATGTATCGTCTGTGGTATGTTAGCCTCCAAAATTTCGTGAGGTTGCTGAGATGAAGCTGGTCACCGCCGCCCAAATGAGGGAGTTGGACCGCCGGGCCATAGAAGATGTGGGCCTCCCTTCCCTAGTCCTCATGGAAAACGCCGGCCGCACCACCTATCAGATTCTCCGCCGGGAATTCCCCCATCTGGCCGGGCCGGTGGCGGTGCTGGCCGGGCGGGGCAACAACGGCGGCGACGGCTTTGTGGTGGCCCGCTATTTGGCCAACGCCGGGGAGTCGGTGGCCGTATTTCTCCTGGGCCGCCGGGACCAGGTGCAGGGCGACGCCCGGGTCAACCTGGAAATTCTAACCCGCCAGGGGGTGGAGGTCATTGAGATTTTGGATGAGTCCCACCTCAATCCCGTGGTGCACCGGTTGGCCTGGTCCGGCCTCATCGTGGACGCCCTGTTGGGCACCGGCCTGAACTCCCCGGTGGCGGGTCTCATGGCCGCCCTCATCGAGAAGGTCAATCACCTGCGGCCCCCGGTCCTGGCGGTGGACATCCCCAGCGGCTTGTCCGCCGACACCGGGGAAGTCATGGGGGTGGCGGTGCGAGCGAAGGTCACGGCGACCTACGGCTGGCCCAAAATCGGCCAGGTGGCGCCTTCCGGGCGGGACTATGTGGGCCGCCTGTGGCAGGTGGACATCAGCATCCCGCCCAACCTGCCCCAGGACCTGGCGGTGGAACTGGTCGAAGCCGGAGAGATGCGGCGGCTCCTGCCTCCCCGGCCCTTCGGCAGCCACAAGGGCGCCTTCGGCCACCTGGCGGTGCTGGCCGGCTCCCAGGGCAAGACCGGGGCCGCGGCCATGACTGCCGATGGGGCGCTCCGGGCCGGCGCCGGGCTGGTGACCCTGGGCATCCCTGCCAGTCTGAACGACATTCTGGAAGTAAAACTCACCGAAGCCATGACCCTGCCTCTCCCGGAGGCGGAAGGGGCCAGGGCCTTGGGCCTCCAGGCCATGCCGGCCATCCGGCAGTTTCTGGCGGATAAAACGGCCGCGGCCCTGGGGCCGGGTTTGGGGACTCATGAGGAAACCTGTGAAGTGGTGCGGCAGTTAACCCGGGACTTGCCTCTGCCCCTGGTCATCGACGCCGACGGACTCAACGCCCTGGCCCCGGACCCCCAATGGCTCCAAGACGCCCCGGGGCCCCGCATACTCACTCCTCACCCCGGGGAAATGGCCCGGCTGACGGGCGCCCCGGTCCGGGATATCCAGGCGGACCGGCTCCAGGCCGCCCGGGAGGCCGCGGCCCGCTATGGCGCTGTTTTGGTGCTCAAGGGCGCCCAGACGGTGGTGGCGGACCCGGAAGGACGGGTGAGCCTCAACCCCACAGGCAATCCGGCCCTGGCCAGCGGCGGCACCGGAGACGTGCTTACCGGGCTTATCGGCGGTTTCCTGGCCCAAAAGATGATTCCCTGGGACGCGGCCCGACTTGGTGTCTATTTACACGGCCTGGCCGCGGATTACCTGGCCGGGGGCCTGGACCGGGGCCTCATCGCCGGGGATTTGCTGGCCGGATTTCAGGAAATGCTGGGGGAATTTCTGGCCGGGCGGATTCCCTTGGAGGAAGGAGAGGCGGGATTTAGGCGGGTGATTTTCTGACGCCGTCTCGAGTAATACTCCGGTGAGACAAGCGGTTTCTACGATTTTACCCAAAGAAGGGCACCGGCCCCCGCCAGCACAAAAAGGCCATGCCCAGGGCTATGGCCACGCCATAGGGAATCCCGGGGGTCTGGGGAGTGGGTGCAGGGGGCGGCCCGGGCCCATAAGGACGGAAGAGTGTCCAGTTCACCAGCGCCACCCAACCTTCTTTAAGCTTGGCCCAGAGAAGGCCGCGCCACGTTAGGAGACCCAGGATGATCAATCCTCCGGCAATGGCCATATAGAGAAAAAGAGAAAAGACGCCCAACGGCCCCAACCAGGATCCCAGGGCCGCCAGGGCCTTAACATCGCCGGCTCCCATGCCGCCCTTCACATAGGGCAGGATCAACAGGAAGAAACCCAGGAGCAGTCCCAGGACCCCCTGCCAGAGGCCGGGCCAGCCATGAAATCCCGCCTGAAAACCCAGTCCGGCCACCAGGGCGCCCAGGGTAAGGTAGTTGGGAATGCGCCGGGTTCTCAGGTCGATCCAGGCGATGGCCACGCTGACCCCCAGGGGCAAGGCCAGGTCCGGATGGGCCGCGGCCCATTGAAAGACTTCTTGGAAAGACAATTCTCAGAAACTCCTTATCCCCCTCCAGGAGCAGTGAAGGATAATCCGCAAAATGGCTTTTCCATTGTAAAAAAAGAATGTCTTTCTCACAACCCATGGGATGAAAACTATAGCGATTGCCAAAAGTTTTTTCCGATTGTTTTTTGACGTAGGGGCACAGCATGCTGTGCCCCTGTACCTTGGGCACGGCTCGCCGTGCCCATACGGGGAAATTACTTTGGGCAACCCCTATATATAATTAGGCACGGTTGACAGTTCACAGCTTACCCGAGATTATGCGGCAACCTTGGCTCCCGCAGCTGAAAAATGGTTTTGGGACCTACCGTCCGGGATAATATCCCCAGGAAATTCCCCTTTTTGTGACCC
>VGSO01000166.1 GCA_016874945.1 Deltaproteobacteria bacterium | reverse complement strand
CTGCGCCGGCACAGGCTGGAAAGCCTGTGCTACTGAATCCGAGTTTCTGGTTTTTTCGCGAAGATTTTGCCTGTAACACCTTGATTTAATTAAAGTAATTAGGTCCTTTTTTAGTTTGGTTGCGGCCAAAGGCCGCGCTGTGCTACCGGATATTTCTTTAAGCAACATGGGAAAATCGCAGCCTCAAAATGAATTTTGCAAGAGCCTCTCGAGTTTTGATATTATTATCTTATCATTTTCGATAGGCAACATTTAGAGGGCCTGTTTGGTGTGACACCCTAGCCATGAGCCTAGTTTTTTCTGCTAAAACTCGAAACTCGAAACTCGAAACTTTCTTCTAAAACCGCCAGGGTCTGGGCCACGGTATCTGCCCAACCCAAGTGGGCCACTGCCTGGTGGGCCGCCTGGCGCACCTGGGGGTCGTCGCCCCGGTTTAAGAAAAAAGCCAAACCTTCCTGCAGGGCGGGGATATCATAGGGCCGGGCCAAAACTGCGCCGTTGTCCCCGGGGGTGATGAATTCCCGGGCGCCGTTGCCCGTGGTGGTCACCACCGGCGTCCCGCAGGCCAAGGCTTCCAGGACCACGTTGCTGCAAGGGTCGTAAATGGTGGGAAGAGCCAGGACCGACGCGGCCTGATAGAAGGACGCCACGTCCTGCCGGGGGCCGAAAAAGCGGAGCCGGTCGGCGGCGCCAGTCCGCTCCGCCCGACGCCGATAAGGGCCGGGATCGCCTTTCCCCACCACCCATAACTGCAAGCCTTTATCATTTAGACCACTGAAAGCCTCAATTAGATAAGCCAGACCTTTGCGATTAAACCCGGAGCCGACAAATAACAGGATCCGCACTCCCGGGGGCGCGCCCAGGTCTTTAAGCAGCTCCCGCCGCGCCCTCTCCGGCAAAGGCCGAAAACGTCCGTGGTCCAGCCCGTTGTAAATTACTTTAATCCGCTCCGGCTCCAGCCGGTAATGCCGGATGATTTCTTCTTTAACCTGGTGGGAATTGGCTATGACCCGTCTCAAGCCCGGGTCGGCAAAAAGCCGGGCCTCCAGATAGAGCATCAGCCGGTGGAAGGGATTGACCTGCATCGCGGCCTTAGACGGCCAGGAGAGATAGGGGGCCCGCCGGGCCAGCCATTCCCGGTGGCAGCCGTCCCCGGCCCGGTAGAATTGCTGGCAGAGGGTGCGCTCCAGGCTGAGGATGGCGTCAAACCGGGAGTTTCGGAGCAGGCGCCGGGAATTTAGGGCGAAAGTAAGCAGCCTTCCGGTTTTACCGCCCCAGGTGGTCACGGGAACATAGCGGAAGCCCGGGCCCAGCGCGGCCGCGGACTGCTCCTGGCCGCTCACGCCCAGCAACGTCACTTCATGGCCCGCCCGGACCAGTCCCCGGGCCAGATGCCCCAGGGTGGTTTCCGCCCCCCCGGGGCCGGAGATGCGCTGCCGTAAGATGGCGATCTTCATGAAAGATACCGGCTAAAGATCAGAGAGGCTCAAGCCTCGAAGAACTCTGCGAAATTTTTTGACAACCAGGTGGGTTTTCCTGATAATGATTTCACCATAGAAAAAATTTAATTGCCCAGGCGTCACATGACCCGCAGAGTTGCTGATTGGCTCAGGCAGGCAGAAAAAGATTTGCGCCATGCCAGGCGCCATATCCTCCGAAGACTATGAATGGGCTTGTTTTGCGGCCCAGCAGGCGGCGGAGAAAGCCCTGAAGGCGCTCTGTCAGCATCTGGGGGGCGCAACCCTGGGCCATTCGCTGCTGCGCTTGCTTAAGGATCTGCCCCCGGAAAATCAGCCGGGCCAACACCTGTTTAAAAAAGCGGCCAACCTGGATAAATTTTATATCATCACCCGCTACCCCAATGGTTTTGATTGGGGCGCGCCCATGGATTACTTTGATCAAGCGGATGCTCAGCAAGCCGTAGCGGATGCCGAGGCGGTCATTAATTATGCCAGGGGTCAGATTCCTCAATAAAGCCAAGGTGCTGGAAAAGCTCCGGGACCTGGCCCAGAAGGCCAAAAATGCGGATGCCAACATCAAGCAGGTCATCCTCTTCGGCTCCCTGGCCACTGACACCTACACCGCGTTAAGCGACGCCGATCTGCTCATCATCCTGCGCGAGAGCGATCAGCGCTTCATCGACCGGATTCCCTATTTTTTGCTCCTATTTATGGAGGCCCCGCTTCCGGTGGAGGTTTTTCCCTATCGGGAAGACGAAGTAATCCATGCGCCCCTGGCTCAACAAGCTCTCAGCCAGGGGGTGGTGCTGGCCTAAGGCTTATCCCGTTTTCTCTTTTGCCATCATCCGGCGGACCATAACTCCGCAATTATGGCTTTTTCAAACTCCTGAGCCTTTTCCGACCGGGGCGTGGCCGCGGGACCTTGAATGACCCGCTGGGCCGGGGAAGTGTCCAGCTTCACCTTTTCCACCCGCATTTCCCACAGGGCCATGGCATCGCTGGCGGCCATAGGCTCCTTCACCACCCGCATGGTTCCCTGGACCCCCATGACTAGGTCGTCGGCGGCGAAAATCTCCAGGGAGACCCGGCCCTCCCGGCGCAAATTGGTGGCAGTAGTAGTGTTCCGCAGGGTGCCGATGAGCAGGGTTTTGGGGTCTTTGGCGTAAATCAGGGACAGGGGCGCGGTGTTGGGCGAACCATCGGCATTGACCGTCCCCGCCACCACGATGGTTTTGTTGGGGTTGTCATTGAAGAGCCGCATCAGGTCAATTATCTGCTCTTCCCCCGGCTTCCGGGCCACGTTGACCACCAGGCTGTCACCCACCACTCGGGCCATAAAATGCCTCCTCCTTGAATTAATGGCTTAACCACCAAGACACTAATACCGTTTCCGGTTTTCGGTTTCCGGTTTTCGGTTAGGAAAACCTGGAATACCAATAAGTTACAAATTGTATTGGTTGCATTTGAAAGGGAATCAAGTATAAGACACCAAGGGACATAAAGATAAAGTCTTGTGCGTTTTGGCGGGCTGCCAAAATGCAAATATTACTGAGGTCAATTAATGGCTCCCATTCCTGCGGACCGCAAAATTAATTTTCGAGACCGATTTGATCATGGCTGGGAACAATTTTATGGCCTGAGTAATAATTCTTACTGGTGTCTCTTTGTGTCTTTGTGTCTTGGTGTCTTAGTGTCTTAGTGGTGAATTTTTTTAAAAACTCATTCACCCTCATCCCGGCTACCCGGCCGGGGGCCCATGGCCACGCCCCGCTTGGAGGATTTGATGAAGTCCAGAAGATGGACCACTTCCGGGGTCAGGGGCGCTTCTTGCTCCACCCGCTCCAGGGCCAGCTTCAAATTGACCGGCTTGCCGAAAAGAATCCGCACCGCCTGGCGCAGGGGCTTGATTTGCTCCGGGGTGAACCCGGCCCGGCGGAGGCCCACCAAATTGAGGCCCTTGACGGTGTGAGTGTCGTCAATGATGCAATAGGGGGGGAGATCCCGGGAGGCCCGGGCTCCGCCCCGCATCATCACCAGGGTCCCCACCCGGATGAACTGGTGGAGCAGGCAGTTGGCGGCGATGAAGGCCCGGTCCGCCACCTCCACGTAGCCGCCCACCAGGGCGCCGTTGACCAGGATGACCTGGTTTCCCAGGAATGAGTTGTGGGCCATATGGCTCAACCCCATGAGAAAGTTATGGTTTCCCACCCGGGTGGCGCTACCCGGCACGGTGCCCCGGTGGATGGTGACATATTCCCGGATGATATTGTTGTCCCCGATGATGGTGTAGCTCTCTTCGCCTTTGAACGCGTAGTCCTGAGGTTCGTGGCCGACAATGGCCCCGAAGCCGATGAGGTTGTTTTCCCCGATGGTGGTGTAGGGGCCGATGTAAGCGTGGGCCTGAATCCGGGTGCCGGCCCCGATGCGGGTGGGGCCGTCGAGGATCACCCCCGGCCCCACGTCCACCGAAGGGTCCAATTCCACGTCAGGGGCGATGCGGGCGGTGGGATCGATGGGCATTGGTTTCCGCCTCCTGGAGAAGTTCCCGCAGGTAATAATATTTCAAGAAAGTGTATCGGCTGGACAGTCTCGCCAGGGTGAAGCCCAGGGCGCCCTCCAAAAAGCCCCGGCGCAGGAAATAGAGTTTAAGAAAGGTGAAAAAGGGCCGCCAGGCCAGGTCTCCGGGGAGGGGGCGGCGCCCGTTCTTGGCCATTTCCCGGGCCGCCAGCCGGGCGTAACGGTCGTTGCGGGCCAGGTATTCGCTGACGCTGTTATAGGAATAATGGTCCAGCGGGGTCTTGAGATGTCCCACCTTCCCCGAGACTTCCACCTCTTCATGGACTTCCCGCTCCCCGAACCTTCCCTGCCCGCGGCGGAAGAGGCGCAGCACATAGTCGGGATACCATCCCAAATACCTGACCCACCGGCCGGCGAAGTAGTTCTTCCGGGGGACCCGGTAGGCGGCCAACGGCCCGTCAGCCCGGGCCACCTCCAGGATTTCGTCCTGCAAAGCCGGCGGGATGCGCTCGTCCGTGTCCAGGCTGAAGACCCAGTCGCCGGCGGTCATATCCAGAGCGAAGTTCTTGGTGTGGCCGAAACCCTGCCACTCCGTTTGGTATATTCGGTCAGTGTAGGATTGGGCTAGTTCCATGGTGCGATCCGTGCTCCCCGTGTCCACCACCACGATTTCATCGGCAAAGGCCGCGGACTCCAGGCAGGGACCGATATGGGCCTCCTGGTTCAGGGCGATGACGAAAACGGACAGCTTGGGTTTTCGGTTTTCGGTTTTCGGTTTTCGGTTTTTAAATTCCATGATTGCTAAGGTCTATAGAAACCAGCAGTTCCTCATGGGCCTTCGGCCCGCCCATAAATGATGAAATTATTGGTGGCACAGGCTTTCCAGCCTGTGCAGTCTATAATTTTTCCCCCCAGTAAACAGTTTTCTGAGGAGGAACTTTTTTTACCGAAAACCGAAGACCGAAAACCGAAAACCGTCATTTCAAGGGTTTGGCCTCGTCAATGAGCATGATGGGAATGTCATCCTTGATTTCGTAAAGCAATCGGCACCGGTCGCAGATGAGGCCGTCCCCGGCCTCGTTCAGCCGGATGTCGCCCTTGCACTTGGGACAGGCCAGGATTTCCAGAAGCTCTTTGCTGATGGGCATGATTTCTCCTTTAGCCAGTGGGCAGTGAGCAGTGAACAGTGAGCAGTTTTATTAAAGAAAACAGTTGAGAATGAAAGGATTTGATCAGATTGCCAGAAATCAGCCAAACATTTCGGCGAACCGTCAAATGTCAAATTTCAACTTCCCAACTTCCAACTGCTAACTGCTCACTGCAATATTATCAACTAATCTCCATGGTCGACAAGATTTTCTCACAGGCCGCCTGCACGGCTTCGGGGCTAAGTTCCGTCAGGCAGCGGGGCTCCGGGCACCGGCGCTTAAAGCAGGGGTTGCACTCCAGGTCCAGGCGCACGATTTCATGGCCTTCCCCGAAAGGTCCGGTGCGCCAGGGCGCGGTGGGCCCGAAAACGGCCACCACCCTGGTCCCTAACGCCGCGGCCAGGTGCATGGGGCCGGTGTCCGCCGTGACGGCCAAAGAGGCATGGGCCAACAGCCCGGCCAGGTCTTCCAGAGTTGTCCGCCCGGCCAGGTTCAGGGCCGGAGCTTGCATCAATGAAATGATGTCGTCGGCCATGGGCCGGTCCCCGGCGCTGCCGGTGATGACCACCTTAAAGCCTTTTTCCCGGACCAGCCAGTCGGCCAACCGGGCCCAATGCACTGCGGGCCACAGCTTGGTGGCCCAGCGGGCCCCGGGGTGCAGCGCCGCCAAGGGGCCGCGGGTCATTTTAAACCTGCCCGGTTCAAAGGATAAGGGGAAGCCGAAGCGAAACCGGGGCAGGGTAGGGGGGGCGCCCAGATGCCGGGCCAGATTGAGGTATCGCCGCACCGCATGGGCCTCGGGGTCAAAGCGCGGCGCCCGTTCCGTCAAAGCCAGGTAGCTCCATTCCCGGGTGCGGTCGTAGCCGACTTTTCGGGGGCTGCGGGCCAGAGCGACCCATAGGGCGCTTTTCAGCAAACCCTGGAGGTCGATGACCAGATCAAAGGCGCCCTCCCGGAGGCGGCGGGCCAAACTCACGGCCTTATTAATACTGCGGCCCTGGTTGAAGCGCAGCCGGGGCGCGGTCCACACCTCATCCAGGGCTGGATGGCCCGAGAGCAAGGGCGCAAAGGCTTCCTCCACCAGCCAGGTGATATGAGCCTGGGGAAAAGTTGCCCGGAGCGCCTCCAGGGTGGGAAGGGCGTGGATTACGTCCCCGAAGGAGCTGAGCTTGACCAGCAGAATTCGGGGGCGGCTAGTATCGCTCTTTGGTCTCGCCATAAATATAATTTAACCAATCGTATTGGGCGCGATGAGCGGTTTAGCGGTTTAGCGGTTTGTGCACGCAAAATTTCCAACCCCTAACCCGCTAACCCGCCGACCCGCTAAACCGCTCTTTCAAATCAGCTAAAATCCACTCCGCTGCGTCCAGGAGGTCCGGGGCCACATAAACGGGCTGAACCTTTTGGGCAGGCCCCAGGTGTTCCAATTCCCCCCCGCCGTAGCCGGTGAGGACCAGGATGCCCTTGATCCCGGCGTTGGCCGCGGTTTCCACGTC
>VGSO01000165.1 GCA_016874945.1 Deltaproteobacteria bacterium | reverse complement strand
CAAACCAAGGGAGTGGTGCCTTCAAAGCCTACAAAAAAGATTCAGTTTGAGGAAAACTTGTGCTATCTTGCGTTCAAGAAGGCGATGGGGTCACAAAAAGGGGAATTTCCTGGGGATATTATCCCGGACGGTAGGTCCCAAAACCATTTTTCAGCTGCGGGAGCCAAGGTTGCCGCATAATCTCGGTTATAATATCCACCGTCAATAAAATCATAAAACCTATTTTCCAGCTGAAGCTTCCACTCTTCAATTGTCAAATAGCTCTGTTCTTCTGCATAGTTATAAAAATATTCGTCTATTTCATCATCTACCTTTAAATCAAAATTAGTCCAAACATTTTCAAAACAAATGATAGACCACCCCTCATATTTAATTAAGTATCCTTCACAAAGTTCTTCCTCATTACATTCATCAGAAATTTCATCAAGAACATTTGTTATTAAATTATAAATGTCAGCAGGAAGCATATATTAGAATCTGCAAAAATTTTGTATAGTCTGTTCAATTTTCATCCGTGCCAAAGTGTAATTATAGCGTAATGCATATTTACCATTATCCTCATGTAATATTCTAAAAATATCATTAGTGAGCAATGAGATAAAATATTTAATTTCCTCTTTTTTAATCAACTCTATATTTTTCTGCTCACAATATAAGTCCAATCTTCCCTTAATTTCATCAATGCTCCTATAGAAAAAATCCAGGTTCTTTAATAACATGTTAATTTTCCCAATCATTTTATTGTTTTGATTTATTGTATCATATAAAGGCTTAAGACTATCTTCATTAATTATTCCAGGCGTCTTAAAAATATTGATATAATCAAATGGAGAAAAAATATTTTCTTTATGAATCATTAAAATATTAATTAAGGTGTTTATATCAATTAACGTTGCCCCTTCTATTTCTGCATCTCGAGCGACAGCGGGATCAAAGCCAACACTCGCTATAACCATAAATTCAGCGGCATTATCTTTCATATGTCTCTTGATTCTAGTGAAATTAATAGATGATTTTGAACCTGCCTTAGTGCTTTTGCCATCAACAATAAACCTAATCGGTTCGGAAACAAGAATATCTGTTTCTCCGGGCCCACCAATTCTCGTGGCTGAAAACCCTAACTCTTTGAAAGCCTTCTCCAGGGCGATTTCAAAATATTTTGGATTACTGCTGTCCTTGGAGCTTAATAATAGTTCACTTTCTAACGATATAATTTCTTTGGCTGTTTCCAAAATTTCAGCCGTCATTTTTAACGTAGGTTCAAATTTACCTATTTTAGGAACATAACCCTTCCTAAAATGCCTTGGTGCAAAGTCAAAATAATTAATAAAACCAGTTACATCATATTTCCCTATATGTGGTATCTGCATAACATATCTATTAGAATTATCTTTTAACAAAGTGAATTTCCATTGGCCTGATTGTAACGATAGGTTTTTTATTATTTTATCGAATTCATAGGATGGAAATACCAGATAATCAATATTAGTTTTGTCAAATACACAAGCACAGATGATGAATAAATTTTTATTGAAGTATTTTTCATACTCGCTTCTAGTAACACCAAACCAAAATTTTCCGAGATAAGATTTTGTAGTGCCTGCATTCTTATTATACCTTAAATATAAAATAGCATTGGAATTTATTGAAACTATGTCCTTTCCTCTTACCTTTTCAATAGAATACTCCTCTTGAAGTCTTTCTATCAATAATTCTTTAGGATTTAAATCATTAATCATGACATGAAATCTAAATAAATTTTTATTTAAGTGGTCAAATGATACTTCTTCAATTTATATTGCAGCAGGCTCTTGGTAATCCCCAATAATTCTGCCGCCCTAACCTGCACATTCCCGCTCTGTTCCAAGGCCCGGCGGATCATCTGCTCTTCGATGTGGTCCAAAGCTTCGTTGAGGGGCGTGTGCAGGGGGACGAAGCGGTCGATGTCCAGTTTGGACTCCACTACCTGGGGGGCCATCTCCCCGGGCAGGTCCTGAGGGGTGATGAGATTGTCGCCGCACAGGATCACCGCCCGCTCGATGACGTTTTCCAGTTCCCGGACGTTGCCCGGCCAGGGGTACTGGATCAGGATTTTAATGGCCTCGGGGGTGATGCGCACCTGGCCCCGGACGTTTTCCAGGGCGTACTTTTTGATGAAGTGGGCGGCCAAGGGCGGGATGTCCTCCTGGCGCTGGCGCAAGGGCGGCATGTGCAGGTGCACCACGTTGAGCCGGTAGAACAGGTCTTCCCGGAACCGCCCGGCTTCCACCTCTTCCCTTAAGTCCCGGTTGGAGGCGGCCACCATCCGCACGTCCACCTTGATGGTGCGGGCGCCGCCCACCCGTTCGAACTCCATCTCCTGGAGGACCCGGAGCAGCTTCACCTGGAGGGCCGGGGACATTTCCGCCACTTCGTCCAGGAACAGGGTGCCGCCGTCGGCCAGTTCGAAGCGGCCCTTGCGCATGGCCACCGCGTGGGTGAAGGCCCCCCGTTCGTGGCCGAAAAGCTCGCTTTCCAGCAGGGTCTCGGTGAGCGCCGCGCAGTTGACGGAGATGAAGGTCTTGTTGGTCCGGGCGCTGTTCAGGTGGATGGCCCGGGCGATGAGTTCCTTGCCGGTGCCGCTTTCGCCGGTGACCAGAATCGTGGCCTTGGACTTTGCCACCCGTTTCACCAGGGCCAGGATTTCCTGCATCACCCGGCTATCCCCCACTATGTTGGGAAAGCCGTATTTATTGTCCAATTCCTGACTGAGCAGGCGGTTCTGGAGGATGAGATGCCGGTGGTCCAGGGCCTTGGCGATGGTCACCAGGATCTCTTCGTTTTTAAAGGGCTTGAGGATGTAGTCGAAGGCCCCTTTCTTCATGGCGGTGACCGCCTTTTCCACGGTGCCGAACGCGGTCATGAGGATCACCGGCAGGTCAGGGTAGAGGCGGCGCAGTTCTTCCAGCAGCTCGATGCCGCTCATCTTGGGCATCTTCATGTCGGTGAGCACCAGGTCCAGTTCCGTGGCGCCGGCCGTTTTTAAGGCCTCCGGCCCGCTGATGGCGGTGAAAACCTCGTAACCGGCCTCGTTGAGCAGGGCCTCCATGACCGTCAGATAATTGCGCTCATCGTCAACGACTAATATGGTATCCATAGGCTTTTAATACCGTTTTCGGTTTTCGGTTAAGAATAAATTATCAAACAATTACACATTAAGTTTTTTGTATTTGAAAGCGGACACGATCAACTTTTAAAAAATTATTTGAGACAATCCCTTTAAACGTTGGCATGTTCACTCAGCGGTGCGCATTCAATATCTTCACTTCAAATGAAATTAACCTTGTTGATTAACTTATTGAATATCTTATTTTCTTTTAGCCGAAAACCGAAGACCGAAAACCGAAAACCGCATTTCAGGCCGCGGCCTTTCCCTAATTGGCCGCCAAGGCCGGCAGGCTGATGGTCACTTCCGTCCATTTGCCTTCCTCGCTGTCAATGCGGATGGCGCCCTGGTGGCTCTCGATGATGCTCTTGACGATGGGCAGCCCCAGGCCGCTGCCCCGTTCCTTGGTGGTGAAAAAGGGGTTAAAAATCTTTTTCAAGTTCTCTGTGTCAATTCCTTCCCCCGTGTCTCGGAAATGAATCTCCCCCCCCTGGCCGCCCCCGCCGGGGATAGTGGACACCCGGAGTTCGCCGCCCTGGGGCATGGCCTGGATGGAATTGAGCAGGATGTTCAAAAAAGCCTGGTGCATGAGGTCCGGGTCCGCCACCAGGGTCCGGTGATTGAGGTGGTAATCCTGGACCACGGTGATGCCCAAACGGTCAATCTCGGGTTGGAGAAATTCCAGGCTGCGGTTCAGCACTCTTTCCAGGTCGCAAGGCCTTAAGTTGGGGACCCGGGGCCGGGAGAAATCCAGGAATTCCGTCACCCGTTCATTGAGGCGGTTGACCTCCTCCACGATGATGCGGGCCAGGCGGTTCTGGGGCTCATACCGGGTCAGGCGCTCCTGGAGCAGTTCCGCGGTGGAGCTGATAATCCCCAGGGGATTGCGGATTTCATGAGCCACGCTGGCGGTCATTTCCCCCAGGGCCGCCAGGCGCTCCGCCTGGTGGAGCTGGGATTCCAGAGCCCGCTGCTCTTCATGACGCCGCTCCAGGATGATTTCCGCCTGTTTGACGATCTGCCGCAGCACCAGAAAGAGCAGCCCCATGATGACCACCAGGATGACCAGGATGATGAGGCGAAACTTGCTGACTTCTTTCAGGTCGCCGGAGATGTTCTGGGTGATTTCAAAGACCCCCACCACCGGGCCCAGGTGGGGGGCCAGCTTTTCTTCCAGGCGGAATGGAATGAAAGCCTTGAGGTGCTGAGTCTGAGAGGCGCCGAACCAAAAGATGCTCCGCCAGCGGTCATAGCCGGGCAGTTCGAAATAGTCTTCCCCCTCCAGGGCTTTCTTCACCCCCGGCACCTCGGCGCTCCTCTGGCCCAGGGGTGGGTTATCCGCGGTGCTGTAAGAAAAGATGCCCTCCTGGTCGTACTGGTTGAGCTGTTCCACGTGAAAGCCGTGGATGGTGTTGCGCACCACCGCGTCCAGACGCCGGTACTGGTCCGGGTCCGACAGGGTGATGCGGCCCTCCTTTTCATAAGCGATGGGCAGCACGAACTGCTGGAAGACCTGGTGGTTGAGATTGGACGCCAGCAGCAGTAGATAGTCCTCGTTCTTCTTGAGGGCCATCTCCTGGAAACGGTGGGTGAGCAGCACCGTGAGGATGACCGTAAAGATGAGAATGACCACGAAGCCCGGCAGGGAGAAGAATTTCACCAGCCGGAATTGGGGACCTTTCCCGGGCTGCACCCAGGATTCTCTGAATTTCAGGAGCTTCATTTTAGCAATAAGTTCAAAGTTCAAGGTTCAAGGTTCGTGGGTTCGCGCCTAACTTTGAACTTTGAACCTGGAACCGATTACACCACATACTTCTCCAGGGGCTTTGGCGCCAGTTCCAGTTCCTGGCGGTATTTCTCAAATCCCGGGCGGCCCATCAAGCCGTAAGTGGTATGTTTGCCGCCTTCCACCCCCGGCTGATCCAGGGGGTTCACCCCCAGCAGGCCGCCCGCCACCACGGTGGCCGTTTCCAGGAGGTAGATCAACTGGCCCACGGTGAAAGGGTTGATCTCCGGCAGGCGCAACGTCAGGCTGGGCCTTCCGGCCTTCATCAGATTAAAGGCGGTGGCCCGCTGCTCCACCTGAAGAAGTTCATTCATGGTATGGCCGCCCAGATAGCCCAGATCTTCCTGGTCGGGGTAAAGAGCCGGCAGGTCCACCCGGTGCTGGAATTTATCCACTTCCAGGAAGGTGATGAGCTTGTCGTGGGGGCCTTCCATGTAGAGCTGGAGTTGAGAGTGTTGGTCAGTGGCCCCCACGGCTCTCACCGGAGTGGAACCGGCGTTCACCACCCGGCCTTCCAAATCGAATTTCTTGCCCAGGCTCTCGGCCCAGAGTTGGCAGAACCAATCGCCCATCCCTGCCAAGGCGGAGGCGTAAGGCATGATTGCCAGGATATTGCGCTCCCTCCGGGTGGCGAAGAGGTAAAACAGGGATGCCAGCCGGTAAGCCGGATTCCGGCGGTGGTCCTCCTCCCGGAGGCGCACCGCCATGTAACGGGCGCCGGCCAGAAGTTCCTCCAAATCAATGCCCACCATGTACGCCGGCAGCAGTCCCACCGGAGTTAAAACCGAAAAGCGGCCGCCCACGTTGGAGGGAACATTCAGGGAGGGAAACCCCTCCCGGCTCACCAGGTGGCGTAGAACGCCTTTCTCCGGGTCGGTGGTGATGACGATCCTTTCCGCGGCCCGCTCCCGGCCCATGCGGCCGCTAAGCAATTGGTAAACAAAGATAAACTGGGCCAGAGTCTCCGCGGTGCCTCCTGATTTACTTATAACATTAAAAGCGGTGCGCCGTAAATCCGTGCCGTCCAGCATGCCGTAGAAGTAATCGGGGTCGATGTTGTCCAGGACCCAGAGGGCCGGGCGGTGGTGGCGCCGGGCGTTGGGGAAAAGATTGTACTGGGGGTGGCAGAGAGCCTGGTGCAAGGCCCGGGCCCCCAAGGCCGAGCCGCCTATTCCTAAGACCACGAAGTGCCAGCACCATTCCAGGAGAGGTTTGGCCACCCGGCGGATCTCCCCCGCCATGTGCTCGTCAAAGGGGGCGGTCATAAAACCCAGGCGGCCGGTCTCCAGTCCTTCTTCCAGATCCCTAACAATTAGCGCCAAGCGCGGGAGCAGGTCATCCAGTTCGGTTTCCGTAAGGCCCTTTTCCCCCACGAATTCTGACATGGCAAAATTATAGTCCAGGGTGACCGCCTGGCCGGCCACCCACTTAGCATCGCCGAATCGCCGTTTGGACATTACTCCTCCTGAGCGCCGTTATAAGAGCCGTTTTCCATGGGAGGCAGTCCCATTGATGTCTTATAACAAATTTAGCCCAGAGTTGCGGGACATTCAAGGAGAAATCCCCCCTGGGGAGGCGGATCCGGGCCTGTTAGGCCCAAAGAAACCATACCTGTTTACCCAAGGGTTTTACAAGCTGTAAAAATAACTGACATCCAACCTCAAGCTCAACGGGGGGCCCTTTTCGGGAGAGTCATTGTCTTCTCAAGGCCTAGGGTGACGCTTCTTTGCTAACATGGCATTAAAATCAAGTTTTTTTCTCCCTCT
>VGSO01000164.1 GCA_016874945.1 Deltaproteobacteria bacterium | reverse complement strand
GGCTATGCTCTGGGCCGCCGGGCCCAGGAGGCCGTGGTCCGTGCCCGGGAGGAAACCGGACTGCTCCTGGGCTGCCGCGCCGAAGAAATCATCTTCACCAGCGGCGCCACCGAGGCCAACAACGCGGTGCTCAAAGGGGTGGCGGAGCACTTCGGCCGGGGCCAGATCATCACCACCACCATCGAGCATCCCGCGGTGCTCAACCCTTGCGTTTACCTGTTGGGCCGTGGTTTTGAGGTGACTTTCCTTCCCGTGGACCGCGCCGGCCTCGTGGACCCGGATGCAGTGCGCCGGGCCGTCACCCCTGACACCATCCTCATCAGCATCATGCACGCCAATAACGAGACCGGCGCCCTCCAGCCCCTGGCGGAGATCGGCGCCCTGGCCCGGCAGGCCGGCGTCTGGTTCCACACCGATGCGGCCCAAAGCGTAGGCAAGGTCCGGGTCCAGGTGGATGAGCTCAAGGTGGATTTCTTGACCCTGGCGGGACATAAATTTTACGCCCCCAAGGGGGTGGGGGCGCTGTATGTCCGGCCCGGAGCGTTGTTCACCCCCCTGCTCCACGGCGCCGGGCAGGAAGGTGGGCGCCGGCCCGGAACGGAAAACGTGCCTTATATCGTGGCCCTGGGGGAAGCCTGCCTCCTGGCCCGGGAGGGCCTGGAACAGGATATGGCCCATTTACAGGAGTTGCGGGATTTGCTCCATGCCCGGCTTAAGGCCGGATTCCCGGCTCTGGTGTTAAACGGCCCGGAGATGGAGCGCCTGCCCAACACCCTGAACGTCTCCTTTCCCGGGCTGTCCGGCGCCGCCATTCTGGAGGGCCTTCCGGAGTTGGCCGCGTCCCTGGGGGCCGCCTGCCACTCCGGGGAGGAAAAGCCCTCCCACGTGCTCCAGGCCATGGGCCTGACCCCGGAAATCGCCCGGGGCGCGGTGCGCCTCAGCGTGGGGCGTTATTCCACCCGGCCGGAAGTGGAGGAGGCCGCGGCCTGGCTGACCGCGCGGGTGCGCCATTTGGCCTTTAGCCGCAGCCCCTCCGGCTAATACCGTTTTCGGTTTTCAGTTTTCGGTTAAAAGAAATTGTATTATCAATAAGTTAGCCATAGAATTAGTTACATCTGAAACTGAACTTGGTATAAAACAATTTTACCGCGGCGATTACCCAAAGACTTCGGTAAGGCGGAGCCGCGCCCCTTGCAGAGATTACCCCGCCTCATACCAAGTCGCAGTCGAAAGGCAACAGTTGTGGGCGTGATTTATCACGCCCGCCTTTCATGCGCAATAAATTGCGCTACAATAATACCTTTTTGATTGCATCTTGGTATCAAAGGTTATCGCGGCGCCGCAGGAATCGCCGGGGTCATGGATTCGAAAGGGTTGCCAAAAGGGAGGGGGTCATTGCCGCCGCCAGGCTGGGCTTGCCCCATGGCCAGGAGCATAAAAGGCATCAGGGCGTTTTTCTTCGAACCTTTAACAAATGGCGCGATAAAGGGGAAAAGGGAGAGGGGAGAGGCCGAGGAGGACTCAGCGGCGGCAATCTTAGCTTGGGCGGGGAGCGGAGAAATCTTCCCCCGGGCCAAGGAGAATTGACCATCCATTCCGCTAAGCCGGCGTTTCCCCGAGTTGAACTCAAAGGGTCCCTGAACCTGCATTCTCTCCGCCGCCACGTCCCAAATCAGGCGGTCGGCTTTCAGGCGCTGTCCCGGGCCGGAGGTTACCCTGACTTCTCCGGAGAGACTTAATTGCCGTTGGGGGGGAGCGAGGGTGGCCACAGACGCGGCCACCCCGAGAACCCGGGCCCGGGGATACGTTATTTCGCAAGAAAAGCTCTGGGCGGTAATGTTGGGCGGCACCGCCACCAGGATGGGGGGTCCCGGCTTGTCGTCTCCCGTCTCAGGATTGTTCTTCATCACCGGGGATTTGGGCTGGGATGACCGGGCCAGGTGAAAGAGGACGGCGCCCATCTCTTGGAAGATGGAGTCCAGGGCGGAGGCTTCAAACTTTACCCGGCAATCAAAGGCCTGGACGTCTTTGAAGTCGGCCAGTTTAAAGATCCCCCAGCGTTTGGGAACCATCTCTATCCGGCCGATTTCCAAACTGCCCCGGCGTTGCGAGTCCTGCCAGGAAAACAGGCGCACCCCGGTCATCGCGGGTGCGCCGGTTTCGCCGGCCGGTAGGCTGGCCGGACCCCGACTAAGCGCCGCGCCCCACCACCAGCCGGCGCCCATCAGGAGAATACCCAGCAGCCCCAGCAGCCGCCAGGTCTTATCCCTGCCAAGGGTAAAAGCCATAGGCTTGCATTTCCCTACACAGGCTAAGGAACGATTATCTTGACCCCTCCCGCTCCCGCGCCTCTCTCATTACCGGCGGTATACGCGTTGTTCCATAACGTGACCATAATGGGGAGAATGGTATTTGCCGGCAACGGGGGTTCGGTAGGGACAATGGTAAAAGGCACGGCGAAGGTAAGGACGCCGGGGGTCACCGGGTCCCACGGATTTGGCCGGGTGCCTGCCGGGACGGTGCGAGAGACGGAGCTCACCAAAAGAGGCCCTTTGACGCTTAAATCCGGGTTAACATAACCTACCACGACCCGGTTGAAGGTAACAGCGGAAGTCTGAAAGTTATAAGCTTTAATGGTAAGGCTAAATTGAGTCCCCACCTTAACCCCGGCCGGCGGGCCTAGGACTTGAAGTTTCAGACTATTATCAGCTTGACTGACATTGACTTGAAACAGGAGCAAAGCTAAGGCCGCCATTACCGTGATGACCGCGAATCCGGTTTTAGAAATGGTCATATCGGTTTTTCCTCCCGAAGTTTTTTAATTATTTTAGAACCTTCCCCGGCGGTCGTCAAGAGGAATCGGCGGAGGCCATCCCCGCAGGACAGTTCCGGTTCGGGCTTTGCGCCTCAGCGTGGGGCCATATGCCGCCCCGGAGAAGTGGAGGAGTCCCCGGCCATGCTCCTAATACGGTTTTCGGTTTTCGGTCTTCGGTTTTCGGTTAAGATAATTATGGATTATCAATAAGTTACAGATTAAGTTTGTTGCACTTGAAAGAGAAAATGGTATAATAAAGTCATATGACACCACATAGTCCCAAGACACCCAAAACCACCAAAAATTAAGGCGTCCGGAAGTCCGGGACGCCGCCAATTTTTTCCTCGGTGAATCGTGGTGTCTTAGCGCCTTGGTGGTGAATCTTTTTTCCGGCAGGGCGTAGCAAAAGTTATTACCGAAAATTGAAAAACTCTCACTCCATACCGCTCAGGATTTGGGCCAGGATGGAGTTGGCCAGCTTGCGGGAGTCCACGCTATACGTTCCATTCTCAATGGCCTTTTTCAAGGCCGCCACTTTTTCCGTCCGAACTTCGGGGGTGGCGTCAATTATTTGCTTAGCCATATCTACCAAGCACTGGGTCTCCGGATTATGGCCTACCCCTTCCGGAGGGCTGGATTCCGGCTGGGGCTGAACCGGACGATCCTGGCCGCACGGTCTTGGGGCATCAGGGGGCTGGTGTTCGTTGTTGTTCATACCATCCACACCGGGGAAAAATTCTGTCCCGCCCCCTTCTTTTTTTCTTATCGGTTGATTCGGGGAAAGCTTGAATTTTCTCTCTTAAAATTCTCCCGGCCACCACAGGTAAAGAAACTGGGGTCCTGCCATTTCCAGGTCCGGCAGCCAGGAATAAATAGTGGGCCGGTGGCTCCCCGGGCGGTTATACCGCACTACCCGGGCTTCCTCCAACCCGGCTTTCTCCCGGGCCAGCTTGATGGCGTCATCCAGGTAGCCCACCCAGTCCACCATCCCCAGGTCCAGGGCCTGGGACGCGGTGAAGATCCGCCCATCCGCGATCTTCCGGACCTGGGTCGGGCTCCAGTTTCTTCCCCTGGCCACCACCTCCACGAAGCTCCGGTGAAAGCTGTCGGTGATATCCTGCATAATTCGCTTTTCTTCCGGGGAAGCGGGCTTGAACGGCGACCAGAAGTCTTTCCATTCCCCGCTTTTAACCATTTCCGGGTCCACCCCCACCTTGTCCAGCAGCCCTTTGATGTTGAGCTTCATGGCCAGGACCCCGATGGAGCCGGTGATGCAGGTGGGATAAGCCACAATGTCATCCCCGGCCTGGGCCACGTAATAGCCGCCGGAGGTGGCCACTCCCGTGAGGCAGGCCACCACAGGAATTCCCTTTTCCTTTTTAAAGGTCCGGATTTCGTGGAGAATCACGTCCGAGCCGCTCACCGTGCCCCCGGGAGAGTTGATCCGGAGCACCAGTGCCTTGACCCGGTCGTCTTTGGCCGCCTTCTCCAACTCCTCTTTAATCCGGTCAGGCCGGGTGAAGCTCTTCATGCTCCAGATACTATTCCCCCGGGGCCCCTCCACGATGATGCCGGATATGTCCATCAACAGGATTTTGTCCCGGCCCTTGCCGGAGACCGCCTTTTCTTCCAAGGGGGCCGGCTCCTCAAACAGGGAGACCTTGACGGTGACGCAGCCCGCCATCAGAAATAGCGACATTCCAGCCAAAATCACCCGGTCGCGGATTCTTAGCGCCATAATTCGCCTGCCAGCTTTTTCATTACTTTATAAATTAAAAATCGGACCCTGGCAATCGCACCCCTCGGTTGGACAAAACCGCTGACGCCGGGTGACCCGCCCGGGAGGGGGTGGGTCGTCCGACCCCGGGGGAAGCATGGAGCCGCTTTTTCAGCTCACCCAGGATTATAGCGATTGCCAAAAGTTTTTTCCGATTGTCTTTTGACGTAGGGGCACAGCGTGCTGTGCCCCTGTACCTTGGGCACGGCTCGCCGTGCCCCTACGGGGAAATTACTTTGGACAACCCCCATAAATGAAATTTCCCTGCCTTTGAAGGGGAAAGGCAGAGTAAGGGTGAACCGTCATCTAAAAATAGCTGCGCTGGGATTTAATTTTCCTGAACTTAATGTTAAGGAGTTAAAAAGATCAGGCGCATCATGTCGGACAACCCTAATACAGACAAGAACAGACCCCTGATCGGCCTGGCCCAAACCCTGGGCCAGGTCCAGCGGTTGGTGGCGCTCACCGGCGCCGGAGTGTCCGCGGAAAGCGGCGTTCCAACCTTCCGGGGGCCCGGAGGATTGTGGCGCGATTTTCGGGCCGAAGACCTGGCCACTCCCCAGGCCTTTGCCCGGGACCCTCGGTTGGTGTGGGAATGGTACGACTGGCGCCGGGGCCTCATCGCCCAAGTAAGCCCGAACCCCGGCCATCTGGCCTTGGCGGAACTGGAGGGTTTGATCCCGGAGTTCCTCCTCATCACCCAGAATGTGGACGGCCTCCACCGCCGGGCCGGGTCCTTAAACGTCCTGGAAATCCACGGCAGCATCTGGGAAGTGCGCTGCACCGGGTGCGGGGGCCTTGATGAGGACCGCCGGACCCCTCTGCCCCTCATGCCCTGGTGCCGGAATTGCGGGGCATTGCTCCGGCCCAACGTGGTGTGGTTCGGAGAAGCCCTGGACCCGGCCCGGCTACAGATGGCCCACGAAGCCCTGCGCCTGGCCCAGGTGATGCTGGTGGCGGGGACTTCCGGGGTGGTGCAGCCCGCCGCCTCCTTCGCCTTGTGGGCCAAAGAGTATGGCGCCCGCCTGGCGGAGATCAATCCCGACCCTACTCCCCTGACCCCTTACTGCGACTGGGTCCTTCAAGGGAAATCCGGGGAAGTGCTGCCCTTGTTGTTGACCGCCATGAGGCAAAATAACTGAGCGCTCATTTCCCGGGCCGAGGGGCAAAGGAGAATTTGCCGTTTTGTTAGAATCTTTGTGCCGTTTTTTTTAACTTTCGTTACTTTTATTTTTTTGAACCGACAATTAAGCAATGCTCCATAATGACTATAACTGACTGATTACCCTATAAAATAGGGCGGCACAAGCTGACTGCTGACTGCTGACTGCTGACAACTGCTTTTTTAAAAACTATTGACAGTTCCAAAATAGATGTTAAAAACTAGTCGTTTGTGGAAGTGTCACCTAATCCCCCTGTTAGGTGGATCTGCCCATGGGAGGGAGGCGAAATGAATGCCCGGCGTCAGGGTGAAAGCCAACGAACCTTTCGAGGTCGCCCTAAAACGCTTTAAAAAGCAGTGCGAGAAAGCCGGAATACTCTCGGAAATTCGCAAACGGGAACACTACGAAAAACCCAGCATAAAGCGGAAAAAGAAAATCTTGGCGGCCAAGAAACGCGCCCTTAAAAAGCTCCGGAAAATTGAGGGTTCATGAGCTCACTTAATGAGCGGCTCGAACAGGCCTTCAAAGAGGCCCTGAAGAGCCAACAGGCCGTGGCCTTGTCCACCTTGCGGATGCTCAAAACCGCAGTCCGCC
Organism: Deltaproteobacteria bacterium; assembly: GCA_016874945.1. Lineage (GTDB taxonomy): Bacteria > Desulfobacterota > Desulfobaccia > Desulfobaccales > 0-14-0-80-60-11 > VGSO01. The sequence continues at coordinate 367 of VGSO01000164.1, read as the reverse complement.
ATAAGGAGGTGGAACTGAAACGCCCCCTGGCGGAGGACGAGCTCCAGGCCGTAATTTCCAACCAGGCAAAACAACGCCGCGAAGCCATGGCCGAATACGCCAAGGCCGGGCGGCCCGATTTGGCTAAAAAAGAAGAGGAGGAACTACAGGTCCTCCTCTCTTTTTTGCCCCCGCAACTGAACCCCGAAGCATGTGAAGCGGAACTTGCCCGGATCATCCAGGAGGTGGGGGCCTCCGGTCCCAAAGATCTGGGGAAGGTCATGAAAGCCGCCATGGCCCGGCTGGCCGGCCAGGCGGACGGCAAAGTGATCCAGGAAATCGCCAAGCGGCGTCTCTCTGCCTGATAAATGCGGTTTTCGGTTTTCGG
>VGSO01000163.1 GCA_016874945.1 Deltaproteobacteria bacterium | reverse complement strand
CGTCACCGCGGCGACCCACCGGCGAAACGCCATCTATCCCGCCACCATCGTGGGACGGCCGCCCATGGAAGACTGCTTCATGGCCAAGGCCACGGAGCGCATCTTCCTGCCGTTGATGAAAAAAACCCTGCCGGAGATCGTGGATATGAACCTGCCGGTGGAGGGGGTGTTCCACAACCTGGCCTTCATCGCCATCGACAAGCGCTATCCGGGCCACGCCCGGAAAGTGATGCACGCCATCTGGGGCCTGGGGCAGATGATGTTCACCAAGATCATCGTCATCTTCGACAAAGAGGTGGATGTGCAGGACCTGTCGCAAGTTTTGTGGCGCCTGGGCAACAATGTGGACCCCCGAAGGGATACGGTGTTCGCGGATGGGCCGGTGGACGCCCTGGACCATGCGGCGCCGCTCCCCCACTACGGCTCCAAGATGGGCATTGATGCCACCCGCAAGTGGCCGGAGGAGGGCTTTACCCGGGAATGGCCCCCGGTCATCGAAATGGACCCGGAAATCAAGCGCAAGGTGGATGAGCTGTGGCCAAAGCTAGGTCTGATCTGAAGTCGAGCTAAAGAAATGCAACCGCATGACATTGTACATAAAGGCCGCTTAATTATCCCCCTCTAGGGGGGGTAGGGGGAGGGTGGCAAATTTAACCTCGCACAAATATAATGACTTTGCCACCCCCACCCTGACCCTCCCCCCTCAAGGGGGAGGGAATTTTAAGTAGCGTCCGATGATGCCTAATAATAGATTGAGACTCCTGGAACAATGAACCCTGATGTGCTGAATGCAGGCAGGAACCGCTACGTGGTGGCTTTGACCGGCGCGTCCGGCATGATTTACGCCCGGGAGTTGCTGGCCTATTTTCAAGGACGGCCGGACCTGGAACTGCACTGCATTATTTCCCCCGCGGGGGAGCAGGTTCTGGCCCTGGAGTTGGGCCTGCCCCCCCGGGAGTTGGCCCCGGCAGCCGTGTGGCATGAGGCGGACGATTTCACCTCGTCCCTGGCCAGCGGCTCTTTCCAGGCTCGGGCCATGGTGGTGATTCCCTGCACCATGGGAAGTTTGGGGGCCATTGCCCAGGGGGTGGGACGTCATCTCGTGCACCGGGCCGGCGAGGTTTTTCTCAAAGAGAAGCGCCCCCTGATCCTGGTGGTGCGGGAAACCCCTGTGAGTCTGGTGCACCTGGAGAATATGGTGCGGGCGGCCCGGGCCGGGGCCACCGTTTTCCCTGCCTGTCCGGGGTTTTACCATCGGCCTAAGACGTTGGAAGAGTTGGCCCGCCAATTCGCCGGGCGGGTCCTGGACCACCTGGGTCTGGACCATAATCTTGGTCCCCGGTGGGGGGAGAAAAAATGATTCACCCCTAAGACACCAGGACATCAAGAATTCGCCAAGGATTTCAAATTTGGTCTGGGCGCAGCCAGGACCAAACCGCAATTATCTTTGTGTAACCTTGGTGTCTTGGTGGTGATCTGTTAGGTTTTTTATGCGGCGATTTTTGCAAAACATATACGAACTCCTGGACATGATCAAGATCGGTCACTCGGTCCTGGCCCTGCCTTTTGCCTTCATGGGGGCGTTGTTGGCGGCCCGGGGGCTGCCCGCGGGCGGGACGGCTTGTTGGATTTTGGTGGCCATGGTGGGGGCCCGCGCGTCCGCCATGGCTTTCAACCGGTTGGCCGATGCGCCCTTCGACGCCCTGAACCCCCGCACCGCGAACCGGGCCTTGCCCGCGGGACGGATCAGCCGCCGGGCCACGGTGCTATTTATTGTGATCAGTTCGGGGATTTTTATCTTTGCCGCGTCCCGGCTCAACTGGCTCTGCCTGCTTCTCTCCCCCCTGGCCCTGGGGGTTATCCTGGGCTATTCCCTTACCAAGAGGTTAACCGCGGCCTGCCATGGCATTTTGGGTTTGAGCCTGGCCCTGGCCCCCCTGGGCGGCCGGCTGGCGGTGAGAACGGATTTGGAATATCCGGTCCTGGTCCTCTCCTTATCGGTGCTGTTCTGGGTGGCGGGTTTTGATATTCTGTACGCCCTCCAGGATGAGAAATTCGACCGCGTGGCGGGTTTATATTCCATCCCCAGCCGTCTGGGAATCACCCGGGCGCGGCGGCTGGCGGCCTGGTGCCATGCAGTGGCCGCCGCAGGGTTTGCCCTCACCGGCTGGCTGGCCGGATTGGGCTGGATTTATGCGGCGGCGGCGCTAATGAGCGCCCTGATTTTGGCGGGGGAGCACTTGCTCCTGGTGCAACGCCAGACCGTTAGACTGCCCCCGGCCTTTTTCACCCTGAACGGCCTGGTGAGCGTGGGCCTGGGAGTGGCCACCTGGTTGAGTTTGGGATTTTAAAAGATTTTGCAAGAGCATTTTGCAAAATTAACCGGCACTTATGTAGCCGCAGGCTTCAGCCTGCGCCACCGATTATTCGGGGAGTAATTTTATAGAAATTCAGCCTCAAAAATTTTCAAAAGGCTCTCAAGTAAGCGGTATTTCCCTCGACAATCAAATTCGCCATAAAAAGGGGGCAGGGCCGAACGGATATTGGTGGAGCGGATAGCCGGAGACCGGACCGGTCCCGGAACCTCCCGGCTTTTCCAGGGATGGGATTTAACCAGGTTTTTGGCTGCTTTACTTTTTTTCCTCCATATATCAATTTATACTTGACAGGGAAATTCTTTGCGTCTTACAATGCCCTTGCGAAAGGAAATATGGTTAAGATTATTTAGGGAAAGGAGGAATGGGGGTAAAGGCAATAGGGGTGAAACCCAAAAATGATCAAAGATTTAAGGGGGATGATCTAAATGACTAAAAGAACCTGCGTGATGTTACTGGTACTGGCTCTGGCCATGGCGCCGGCCGCGGCCCAGGCCAGGATGTGGGTGGGGGTCCAACTGGGGGGCAACATGGCCTCCAACACGGATATTGATATCAACACCGGGGTCGCGGCCACCTCGGGCACCGTTCAACATGCCGGTATCGACACTTCGGTGATCGCCGGTGTGACCATCGGCTACGATTTCGTCCGGGAAGGCTTTGGGGGTTACGACTATCCCGACTGGATGAAATACTTCAGCGTTGCCACGGACTTCACCTTCAATCGCTTTGATTTTCCCAACCAGTGGAAGGGTTACACGGGTTTTCCTGGCTTCGCAAATCCAGTTTCGGAAGGCACCATGGCGTGCTGGTCTTTCCTGTTCATGGGGAAATACGGCTTCTTCCCGGATTCCGAGGTGCCCTTTGGACGGCTGCAGCCTTATTTGGCGGTAGGCCCGGGCATCATGTTCAGCACCCAAAATCCTGGAGTGTCCTCCAGCTCGGTGGATATCGCCCTGGTCACCGAGTTCGGCATTCGCTACATGGCTTTGAAGAACGTCTCCCTGGATACGGTCTTCCGGTATCGTTGGTGTCAACCTTCGTACAACTTTGTCGGCTTCAACACTGCCGAGTTTGACGCCCACCAGTTCAGCTTCATGATTCGGGCATCCTATCACTTCTAAGGCTCAAACCTGAATTCGGGGAAAAGGCGGCTTCCAGGCCGCCTTTTTTAATGGGCCCCTCCCTTAGAATGACAAAACCGGCGGCCTTTGCAGAGGTCTCAGCCTGGTATGAGACGCGCCCTGCGAGGCGCTGTTCCTCCCATGGCTTCGCTTTTCCTGAGGCGCTATAGGGCTTGTGTCCGCCGAGGCAAAGATGATATATGGTTTGAGATAATTTTCTTCTAAAATCTGGGGCCTTTTAAACCTATCCATGTTTTTTCAACAGCTGCTCAACGGCCTGACCACCGGCGCGGCGTACGCCCTTATCGCCCTGGGCTACACCATGATTTACGGTATTCTGGGCCTGATTAATTTCGCCCAGGGGGAAATTTATATGGCCGGGGCCTTCGTGGCGGTCTTGCTGCTGGCCACGGGGCAGGTCAATTTTTTCCTGGCATTTTTGGCCGGGATGGCCGCGGCGGCCCTGGTGGGCGTGGCCCTGGAACGGGTGGCCTTCCGGCCCCTTCGGGGGTCGCACCCCCTGGTGCCGCTGATCAGCGCCATCGGCGCCTCCATCTTTCTTCAGAGCCTGGCCCTGCTGCTCTTCGGGCCTAATGACCGCCCCTTTCCCGTCCAGTTCGATTTTAGCACCATCACTGTGGCCGGGCTTCCCCTGTCCACTCTTCAGGGGGCCATTTTGGCGGCAGCCTTGGGGTTCATGGCGCTTCTGGTAGTTTTTGTGCGGTACACCCGGTACGGCAAGGCCATCGTGGCTTGCGCCCTGGACCGGGACACCGCCCGCCTCATGGGGATCAACGTGGACCGCATGGTGACCCTGACGTTCTTCATCGGCTCCGCCCTGAGCGGCGCCGCGGGCATCATGATGGCCATTTATTATAACGCCACCTACCCCCGCATGGGGTTGCTGCCCGGGCTCAAGGCCTTCAGCGCCGCCATCCTGGGCGGGGTGGGAAACATTCCCGGGGCCATTTTGGGAGGCCTGCTCCTGGGGGTGGCCGAATCCCTGGGCGCGGCCTATGTCTCTTCCGGGTTCAAGGACGCCACCGCGTTCGCCATTTTAATTTTGGTGCTATTAATACGGCCCCAGGGGATTTTGCGGGGACGGGGGGATTGAGGCGGTCTTTGGTCTTCGGTCTTCGGTCTTCAGCGAAGAGATATGGATTATCAATCGGACATAGTGAAACCGGCATAACATGACCGCGTACCTGCTGCACCTGGCCGTACTTTCGGGCATCTACGTCATCCTGGCCGTGAGCCTTAACCTGATCATCGGCTACGCCGGCCAGGTTTCTTTGGGGCACGCGGCCTTTTTCGGCATCGGGGGCTACACTTCCGCCCTGGTGTCCCTGCACTTCGGCTTTCCCTTTCCCCTGGCGGTCCTGAGCGCCTTGGTGGTGGCCGGAACCTGCGGTCTGGGCCTGGGGCTGCCCACCCTGCGCCTCAAGGAAGACTACCTGGCCATCGTCACCCTGGGTTTCGGGGTCATTGTGGACCTGGTCTTTCTCAACCTGGAGATCACCGGCGGCCCCGACGGGCTGGTGAATATCCCCTTACCCCGGCTGGGGGGAGTAGTCTTCCGGCCCCAGGGGCTTTATATTGTCCTGGTGTTACTGACGCTGCTGCTGATCCTGGGCTTGACTTACAGCCTGGTGCGCTCTTATCACGGCCGGGCCTTGCGGGCCATCCGGGACCATGAAACCACGGCCCAGGTGATGGGCATCAACACCCCCGCCTACAAGATCATGATCTTCACCCTGGCCGCGGCCGTGGCCGGGGTGGCCGGCTCCCTTTACGCCCATTACATTACCTTCATCAATCCCGAATCCTTTGGACTGCACACCTCCATCCTGCTCCTGTGCATGGTGGTCCTGGGGGGAATGGGGTCCATCGCCGGCTCGGTGGTGGGCGCGGTGATCCTGGCGGTGCTGCCGGAGATGCTGCGGCAGTTCAAGGATTACCAGGACCTGCTGTACGGCGCCCTGCTGGTGGGCTTACTGATTTTGCGGCCCCAGGGACTGATGGGGCGGGGGAAGCTGAGTCTGAAGTTTATTACTAAGAAAGAGTAAGGGGTTGGCGGGTTAGCAGAAAACAGAAAAAAGAAAACAGAAAACAGAAAACAAACTTTACCATGTTGACCTTAAAAAGCGTCCAATCCGGCTACGGCCGGGCGCCGGTGCTTAAGGGCATCTCCTTGCACGTGCGCCCCGGGGAGGTGGTGACCCTCATCGGGGCCAACGGCGCGGGGAAGACCACGGCGCTCTCCACCATTTCCGGGCTGCTGCCGGCCCGGAAGGGGGCCATTGAATTTGCCGGCCAGGACCTCACCCGGATGCGGCCGGAGCGCATCGTTACCCTGGGACTGGCCCTGGTGCCGGAAGGCCGCCGGGTTTTCCGCACCTTGAGCGTCACCGCCAACCTGGAACTGGGGGCCTTTTACCGCCAGGACAAGAAGCAGGTGCGCCGGGACCTGGAAGAACTCCGGGCCCGGTTTCCCATCCTCAAAGAGCGGGCCCGGCAGGCCGCGGGAACCCTGAGCGGCGGCGAGCAGCAGATCCTGGCCATCGGCCGCGCCCTGATGGCCCGCCCCAAGCTCCTGATGCTGGATGAGCCGTCCATGGGTCTGGCCCCCCAGATGGTGACCCGGGTATATGATATTTTGCGGGACTTGAAAAAAAGCGGCACCACCATCCTGCTGGTGGAGCAGAACGCCCGGGCCGCCCTGAAGGTGGCGGATCGGGGCTATGTCCTGGAGACCGGGCGCATCATCCTGGACGGCGCCGCCGCGGAACTCCAGGAAGACCCGGAGGTGCAGCGGGCTTATTTGGGGAAGGGTTACCGGGAAGTGTGGGAATGATGGCAGTGAGCAGTGAGCAGTGAGCAGTGAGATAAGCGGTCAGTTTTAAGCAGTTGGCCATGAGCCTCCGGCTCACCCGTAAACCATGAAAAGTATTGGTGGCACAGGCTTTCCAGCCTGTGCAGAGCGAAACTTTTCAGGACAGTCGTTCATGAGCCTGCGGCTCACTCCAAGGTTATGAAAAAGATATTTCTTGGGGGGAGGGCCAGGGCGGGCGCCCTTGACCCCCTCCCCCAACAACAACTTTTCCAACCAGAAAGTTCAATAAATGACCTTACTGGCGGTTGACGATCTGACCAAACACTTCGGCGGGGTGAAGGCCCTGGAACGGGTTTCCTTTGCCGTGGAGGAGGGGGAAATCGTGGCTCTCATCGGCCCCAACGGCGCCGGCAAGA
>VGSO01000162.1 GCA_016874945.1 Deltaproteobacteria bacterium | reverse complement strand
TATATCCGCTACGGCACGGTGGTCATCAGCGCCATCCAGGGACTGGGCATCGCCATCGGCCTGGAGACCATGACCGGCGGCGGCGGGCAGATGCCGGTAGTGCTGCAACCGGGTTGGGCCTTCCGGCTGATGACGGTGCTGACCCTGACTTCCGGCACGGCATTCATCATGTGGTTGGGCGAGATGATCACCGAGCGGGGCATCGGCAACGGCATTTCTCTCATTATTTTCGCGGGCATCGTAGCCCGCCTGCCCTCCGCCATCATCCAGACTTTCGAGCTGATGAAAACCGGGGAGATCATGCCCATCCTCATGGTCCTCCTGGTGGTCTTCATGATCGTGGTGGTGGGTTTCATCGTGTTTGTGGAGCGGGGCCAGCGGCGCATCCAGGTGCAATACGCCAGGAGGGTGGTGGGCCGGCGCATGTATGGGGGCCAGACCACGCATCTGCCTTTGAAAGTGAACACCTCTGGTGTGATCCCGCCCATCTTCGCGTCGTCGCTGTTGATGTTCCCGGCCACCATCGGCAGCTTCACCCAGAACGTCTGGGTGAAGTGGGTGGCGGAGTCCTTGTCTCCGGGGAACTATTTCCATGACCTGGTTTACGTGGGCCTCATTATTTTCTTCTGTTATTTCTACACCGCGGTGACCTTCAACCCGGTGGACGTGGCGGACAACCTGAAGAAGTGGGGCGGTTACGTGCCGGGGTTGCGGCCGGGGAAACCCACCGCGGAGTACATTGACCGGATACTGACCCGCATCACCCTGGGGGGCGCGCTGTACGTGTCCGCAGTGTGTGTGCTGCCTTCCATCATGATTCAGAAGTTTAATGTTCCCTTTTACTTCGGCGGTACGGCCCTGTTGATCGTGGTGGGGGTGGCCATGGACACCATGAGTCAGATTGAATCGCATCTCCTCACCCGTCACTACGAGGGCTTTATGAAAAAACGCTTAGGCCGGGTACGGCGCTGATCTCGAGAAGGAGGAAGCTATGAATCTCATCCTGTTAGGCGGTCCGGGCGCGGGCAAAGGCACCCAGGCGAAGAAGCTTATTGACAAATACCAGGTTCCCCAGATTTCCACCGGCGACATTCTCCGGGCCGCGGTGAAGGAAGGCACGGAGATGGGCAAGAAGGCCAAGGAATACATGGACGCGGGCAAACTGGTGCCCGACGAGGTGGTCATCGGCATCATCAAGGACCGCCTGGCGCAGCCGGACTGCAAGAAAGGCTTCATCCTGGACGGCTTCCCCCGCACCGTGCCCCAGGCCGAGGCCCTGGACAAAGTGCTGGTGGGCCTTAAAACCGGGATCGACCACGTGGTGAGCATTGACGTGGACGAAGAGGCCCTGGTAGTCCGTCTCACCGGCCGGCGCACCTGCAAAAACGCGGCCTGCGGCCAGATGTTCCACATTAAGTTCACTCCCTCCAAGAAGGAAGGGGTGTGCGACAAGTGCGGCGGCGAGCTGTACCAGCGGGACGACGACAATGAAGCCACGGTGCGCAACCGCCTGAAGACTTATAATGACGCCACCGCGCCCCTCATCGGCTAGCCAAAGGGTTGGTGCGGCCCATCGCCGGGGTGGGGGGCATCGACGACATCTTTAACAAGATCGTGGGGATTCTCGCCGGCGGGCATGTTGGCTGCGCCTGCGGCCGCTAGGGCAGGGAATAGGGATTAGGGAATAAAACCTCTATCCGTGATTATCCCTTATCCGATTTTAAAACAAGTAAAAAATAGGGAACAGGGCGGGGGTCAAAATTATTAAACTGACCCCTGACCCCTGACCCCTAACCCCTGATATGATTTTACTCAAGTCTCCCCAGGAGATCGCCAAGATGGAGACGGCCAATCGCATCGTGGCCGAGATCCTGGAGGGAATTAAAGAACTGATCCGGCCCGGGGTGGAGACCCTGGAGTTGGATGAGGCGGCGGAGGAGATGTGCCGCCGCCGGAAGGTGCAGCCGGCCTTTAAGGGCTACCGGGGCTATCCCCGGTCTGTCTGTATCTCCATTAATGAAGAAGTCGTCCATGGCATCCCCGGGCGCCGTCGTATGAAGGAAGGGGACCTGGTGAGCCTGGATTTCGGAGTGAAGTACGATGGTTACTACGGCGACGCCGCGGTGACCGTAGCCGTGGGCCAGGTGAGCAACAAGGCCCGGAGGCTCCTGGAAGCCACGGAAAAATCCCTTTACGCTGGCATCGCGGCGTGCCGGGTGGGCGGATATGTGTCTGACATCTCCCACGCGGTGCAGACCGTGGTGGAGGGAGCCGGGTTCAACGTGATCCGGGAATTTGTGGGGCACGGCATCGGGCGGTCCCTGCACGAGGACCCCCAGATTCCCAATTTCGGACCGCCGGGCAAGGGCCACCGGTTACAGCCGGGCATGACCCTGGCCATCGAGCCCATGACCGCCGCGGGGGACTGGAAAGTGAAGATTTTAAAAGACGGCTGGACCGCGGTGACCCAGGACGGCAGCCTGGCCGCGCATTTTGAGCATTCCGTGGCGTTAACGGAAAACGGGGTTTTGGTTTTAAGTAAATTGTAGGGGCGGGGTTGCTCCGCCCGGTCTGGGGCCTACGGCGGGATACTTGAATTTGCCAGGATAATGAATTAAATTAAAGTAACTTCCTGAAATAATTATAAAGAAACCTTCATGCCCAAAGAAGACGCCATTGAAGTGGAAGGTGTGGTAATCGAGCCCCTGCCCAATGCCATGTTCCGGGTGGAGCTGGCCAACGGGCACCGGGTGCTGGCCCATATTTCCGGCAAGATGCGGATGCACTACATCAAGATTCTCCCGGGAGACAAAGTGATCGTGGAGTTATCCCCCTATGACGTGACGCGGGGGCGCATCATTTACCGGGTTAAATAGGGATGGCGCAAATTAATCCGCCCATAGGAGCATTTTTAAACACCGATAATTTCGGGCGTGATAAATCACGCCCTTACGTGTGAAACCCAGGGGTGTTAATTTGCAGAGCCCCCAATAGGATGGCAATATGAAAGTCAGGCCGTCAGTGAAGCGAATGTGCGCGAAGTGCAAGATCATCCGCCGCAAAGGGGTGGTGCGGGTGATCTGTGAGAACCCCAAGCACAAGCAGCGGCAGGGATAAGGGAGGGGCAGCGTTGGCCAGAATCGCCGGCATAGATTTACCCCGTAATAAAAGGATTGAGATCGCCCTCACCTATATTTACGGCATCGGTCGCACCACCGCGGACCGGGTGCTTCGGGAAGCCGGAGTAGACCCGGCCACCAAGACCGCGGATTTGAACGACGAGGATATCACCCGCATCCGCCAGGCAATTGATTCCACCTGCAAGGTAGAGGGGGATCTGAGGCGGGAAGTGTCCATGAACATCAAGCGGCTCATGGATCTGGGCTGCTACCGGGGGTTGCGGCACCGGCGGGGACTGCCGGTCCGGGGCCAGCGCACCCATACCAACGCCCGCACCCGCAAAGGCCCGAGGCGCAGCGTGGTGGGCAAACGGAAGAAGTCCTAAGGAGGGGTGATGGCCAGACCGGCTCGCTCTAAAAAGAAAAAGGAACGGAAAAACATCCCCGTGGGGGTGGCCCATATCAAGGCCAGCTTTAACAATACCCTGGTGACCATCACCGATCCCAGCGGGAACGTGGTTTCCTGGTCGTCCGCGGGCGTCCAGGGTTTCAAAGGGTCCCGTAAGGGCACCCCCTTTGCGGCCCAGTTGGCGGCCCAGGACGCGGCCAAGAAGGCCATGGAGCACGGGATGCGCAACGTGGACGTGTTCGTCAAGGGCCCCGGCGCCGGCCGGGAGGCGGCCCTGCGGGCCTTGCAGGCCGCCGGTTTGAGCATCAATCTTATCCGGGACGTCAGCCCCATCCCCCATAACGGCTGCCGCCCGCCCAAACGCCGCCGGGTGTAACGCTAGAGGAGATTACGTTGGCCAGATATACAGGACCCAGTTGCCGGCTCTGCCGCCGGGAAGGAATGCAGCTCTATCTTAAAGGGGACCGCTGTTATACGGACAAATGCGGCATCGAAAGGCGCCACTTTCCGCCGGGGCAGCACGGCCAGCGCCGGGGCAAGCTTTCCGACTACGGCATGCAGCTCCGGGAAAAACAGAAAGTCCGCCGGATTTACGGCATCATGGAAAAGCAGTTCCGGGGTTATTTTGAGGCCGCGGAACGGCAGAAAGGGGTAACCGGCACCAACTTGCTGGTGTTCCTGGAACGGCGGCTGGACAACATCGCCTACCGTCTCGGGTTTGCCAACTCCCGGGCCCAGGCCCGGCAGTTGGTGCGGCACAATCTGGTCCTGGTGAACGGTCGGACGGTTAATCTTCCTTCGTACCTGGTGCGCCAGGGAGACACCATCCAGGTGACGGACAAGGGCAAGAATATGCCCATGATCCGAGACGCCCTGGAGGCCGTGGCCCGGCGGGGCACCCCACCCTGGCTGGAAATGGATAAAGCCGAAGCCCGGGGGCGGGTGATTATGTTTCCTTCCCGGGAAGACCTCACCATGCCCATCCAGGAACATCTTATTGTGGAGCTTTATTCCAAGTAGAAATCTAGGGTAAATGTAGAACAGCCGCCCCCGGCTGTTCAATATTTAGGCGCAGCCGAGAGGCCTAAGCCAAAGGTGGTTCCGGGGAATACAAGTTATTGAAGCGTTGCCCTAAACGGCGTCCCCAGGGCTAAAATTTACCAACTTATATCATGTTCGGTTTCAACTGAAACAAACCAAGGATTTATCTATGGATAATCCTTAGGTTTTTTACCGAAAACCGAAAACGTATTAGTAGTCCGAGGAGTTATGATCCACAAAAATTGGACCGACCTAATCAAGCCCAAACGGGTGGATGTGGATGGCGAGAGCCACAGCCGCGTTTATGGCAAGTTCTCTTGTGAGCCTTTGGAAAGGGGTTTCGGCATCACTCTGGGGAATGCCCTGCGGCGGGTCCTGCTATCCTCCCTCAGGGGATCGGCCATCACCGCGGTCCGCATTCAAGACGTATATCACGAATTTTCCGCCATCCCCGGGGTCCGTGAAGATGTTACGGAGATCTTGCTGAATCTGAAACAGGTGCGCCTCAAAACGCTGGGGGGGGACGGAGTTAAGTACCTCCACCTGGAGGCCCAAGGGGAACGGGAGGTCCGGGCCGGAGACATTCAGACCGACGGCACCGTGGAAATCCTCAACCCCGAGCACCTCATCGCGTCTCTGGCCGAGGACGGCCAGCTCATCCTGGAAATGACGGTGAAAAGCGGCAAGGGGTTTGTGCCTGCGGAGGCCAACAAAGACGAGAACCAGCCCATCGGCTACATTCCCCTGGACGCCAGTTTTTCGCCCATCCGGAAGGTCAACTACGTGGTGACCCAAGCCCGGGTAGGGCAGCGCACCGACTACGATAAGCTCACCATGGAAGTCTGGACCGACGGGAGCATCACTCCCGAAAACGCCCTGGCTTATGCGGCTAAAATCATTAAAGAGCACCTCTCCATGTTCATCAACTTTGAGGAAGAAGCCGAGGGCCTGGATGAGAGGGTGTCCGAGGAAGCTCCGATTCTCAATGAAAACCTGTACCGCGGCGTCAATGAGTTGGAGCTGTCGGTCAGGGCCGCCAACTGCCTGCGCAACGCCCACATCCGCTTCATCGGGGAACTGGTGCAAAAAACCGAACAGGAGATGCTCAAGACTAAAAATTTTGGCCGTAAGTCCCTGAACGAAATTAAGGAAATCCTTACGGAAATGGGACTGGGCCTGGGCATGAAGATCGAAGGCTTCGTGCCTCCGGACCAGGTGCCCGAGAGAAAGGAAGAAGTGGCATGAGACACCAGAAAGCCGGCCGGCGCTTGTCCCGGACCACGGAACACCGCACCGCCATGCTGCGAAACCTCGTCACCGCCTTGCTGGAGCACGAACGGGTGGAGACCACCCGGGCCAAGGCCAAGGAGGCCCGCCAGTGGGCGGAGCAGGTCATAACCCTGGCCAAACGGGGCGACCTCCACGCCCGGCGCCTGGCCCTGGCCGTGGTGCGCTCCAAAAAAGTGGTGGCTAAGCTCTTTGGCGATATCCGGGAACGGTTCCTGGACCGTCCCGGCGGCTATACCCGCATCATCCCCCTGGGAGTCCGCCCGGGAGACGGCGCCCCATTATCCATCCTGGAGCTGGTGGGCCGCCCCGAGAAGCTCCCCAAATCCAAGAAAAAGAAGGCCGGGGCGGGGTAAAGGATAAAAAAAAGATCACCACCAGGAAACCGAGAACATCAAGGTTCCCCAAGAAAATAATACTTGATTCCCTTCCAAATGCAACAAATACAATTTGTAACTTATCGGTATTCCAGGTTTTCCTAACCGAAAACCGAAAACGGTATAATTAGCTTTGGCGTCCAGGCGCCAAAGTTAATTTTTTTCTAGGAAAATTGGGAGGACACTTCCTATTTCAGGTATCTATATCCCAGCAATTAGGAACGTCTGGAAAAATAGAATATCCCTATCTTCCACAATTCATCACGGGAAGATTGTAAATTATTATCTTCACAAGAGCACTATTGCAAGCTTTGACCGTGGAATTTTACTGTGTTTATCTTTTTGAAATTACTTAATATTTAGCACTAGGTCCGTCCTCTTGGAAAAAAAAGGGTTGACAAGGGGGGCGTTATATATTAAGGTTCCCCAAACTTAGAAATTCAGCCGCTCTTTGTCAAAATCGGTAAGCAAGACCAGCCGATTGTCCGGGGCAGCCAAGCAGCCCTTTTCCGAGGCCAATAACC
>VGSO01000161.1 GCA_016874945.1 Deltaproteobacteria bacterium | reverse complement strand
ACCGCTTGAGATGCTGCATGGGTTCCCTCTCCGTGGTTTGGGAGGGGGCTAGGGACGCCCGCCCTTACCCTCTCCCTCAATCCCCCTCCCCCGATCCCGTAGGGCGCAATTTATTGCGCCCCCTCCTAGCGGGCGTGACAAATCACGCCCCTGCCAAAGGGTTGGGAAAGGGGAGGGGGGGAGGGGGGGATGGCAGGGGCTAACCACAGGCTGGAAAGCCTGTGCCACTGGGCCATGGCCCTCCCCCCCAAAATCACCTCTCCATAGTCCTGCCGGCCCCCGGCGAGCGCCGGCCCCACCACAGCGCCAGGCCGCTGCACACCACCGCCAGGGCCAAGGCCACCGCCTGGGTGAGGGGCATCCAGCCGAAGAGCGCCGGGCCCCGGTAGTCCCCGGGGTGGCGGAAAAACTCCACCGTGAATCGGACCAAACCCGCCAGGGCGAAATAAGTGAGTATCAGTTGGCCGTCAAACCTTTTCCGGGTCTTGACCATATTGAGCACCCCGAAAACCCCCAACGCCAAAAAGGCTTCGTAGAGTTGGGCCGGATGAATAGGTTCCTTAATGGGGCACAGGGACTGGGAATGGAGAAAAGTCACGGCCCAGGGGAGGTCCGAAGGGGCGCCGTAGCAGCACCCGGCCATGAAGCAGCCGATGCGCCCGAAAAACTGGCCCACCGGCGTCCCCAGTCCCAGGGCATCCAGACAGGTCCGCCAGGGGAGCCCGTGCATCCGCATGTAAAACAGGGCGGTGATTATCGCCAGGGCCACGCCGCCTTGGAAAACCAACCCTCCTTCCCATAGGGCGAAAATCTTCAGGGGGTTGGCGAGAAAGGTTTTAAGGTCCAGGAACACGTAGGCCAGGCGGGAGCCGATGAGCGCGGCCAGGACGATGTAGAAACACAGGTCGTAAAACCGGGAAACCGGAAGCCCCAGGCGCCCCGCCTCCCGGGCGGACACGTAAATGGCGCTCAAAAAGGCGATGGCCAGGAAAAAACCGTAAGTGAAGATCCGGAGCGGCCCCAACTCAAGAAGCACTGGAAACATCAGCGTTTTTCTCTTCCTGAAAGATTACCCACACCAGAAACGCAGCCCCGCCGCAGACCATGCTGTCCGCCACGTTAAAGGCCGGCCAATGATAGGCTCCATAATATAAGTCCAGAAAATCAATGACTTCCCCCAGGCGCAGGCGGTCGATGAGGTTACCCACGGCCCCGGCCAAGATCAGGCTGTAGCCTGTGGCGGCCCGCAAGTGGCTCGCCGGGGTGCGCCACCACAGGTAGGCAATGATGACGATGACCAGGATGGTGGTGATGGCGAAGAAAATACGGGTGAAATCCTGGGACATGCTTCCCAACAGGCCGAAGGCCGCGCCCCGGTTGCGGACGTGCACCAGGTTGAAGAATCCCGGGATAATGGGAATCTGTCCGCCCAGGGGCATCCCCTGGACCACCCAGACCTTGGTCACCTGGTCCAGGCCCACCACCAGAAGCAAAATGGAAATCAAGATCGCCAGCTTGCGCCCCATACGTTACCCTTCCAGCACTTGGCGGCAGCGGGCGCATACCTGGGGATGGCGGGGATCCGCTCCTACTCCCGGGTAATGAAACCAGCAGCGCGCGCATTTTTCCCCGGGGGCCTTTTCCACCCGAACCCACAGCCCCGGGATTTCCGTGGCTTCCAGCCCTGCGCCGGTTTGGGGGATTACTCTCAGTTCCGCCACCTGGGCCAAGGTTTGAAGCCCCCTTGTTTGGCGGCTCAATTTTTCGTAAAGCTCCTCCCCTGCGCCCAGGGTCACCCGGGCCTCCTGGGCCGTGGCCAGGCGTTTGGCTTTCCGGGCTTCTTCCAGGCCCCGGTTGATTTCAGCCCGCACCTTGAGCAAGAAATCATATTTATGGAGCAGCGCCTCATCCGGAAAACCCGGGGGAACATCTGGAAAACTGGCCAGGTGCACGCTTTCCGGCCGGTCGCCCCCCGGCATCAATTCCCACACCTCTTCCGCGGTGAAGGACAGGATGGGGGCCATGAGCAGGGTGAGGCCCCCCAGCAGGTCCCAGATGGTGCTCTGGGCGCCGCGGCGTCCGGTGGAATCGGGGCCGGTGATATAAAGCCGGTCTTTGAGAATATCCAGGTACAGGGCTGACATTTCCACCGCGCAGAACTGGTGCAAACGGTGGAACGCCTGGTGAAATTCGTAGTCCAGGTAGGCCCGTTTGACCCGGTCCACCAGTTGGGCATACCAGGATAGGGCCAGGCGGTCCAGCTCCTCCCGCTCTGCCGGGGCGACATAATTTTTGCGGGGATCGAAGTCGAAGAGGTTCCCCAGCATGAAGCGGGCGGTGTTGCGGAACCGGCGGTAGGCGTCGGCCAATTGCTTGAGGATGTCCCCGGAGAGGCGCACGTCGTCCCGGTAGTCCTCTGCGGCCACCCACAGGCGCAGGATCTCCGCGCCATACTTCTCCATGACTTCCTGGGGGGCGATGACGTTGCCCAGGGACTTGGACATTTTCCGGCCGTCGCCGTCCACCACGAAACCATGGGTCAGCACCCCCCGGTAAGGCGCCCGGCCCCGGTTGCCCACTGCGGCCAGCAGGCTGGAGTGAAACCAGCCCCGGTGCTGGTCCGAGCCTTCCAAGTAAAGGTCCACTGGAAAGCCCAACTCGGGATTGGGCTCGCATACCGCGGCAAAGCTCACCCCGGAGTCGAACCACACGTCCAGGATGTCCGTCTCCTTCCGGAAGTCTTGAGAGCCGCACTTCAGGCAACAAGTCCCGGCCGGGAGAAGCTCCGCGGCCGGCGCCGCGAACCAGAAGTCCACCCCTTCTTTTCGGGCCCGGGCTACGATGTCCTCCAGGATTTCCTGGGTGAGCATAACCTCCCCGCACTCCCGGCAATGGAAGGCCACGATGGGCACTCCCCAGGCCCGCTGCCGGGAGATGCACCAGTCGGGGCGGTTCTCCACCATGTTGTAAATCCGCTCCCGGCCCCAACGGGGAATCCAGGCGACCTGGTCGATGGCCTCCAGGGCCTTTTGCCGCAGCCCGTTTCTTTCCATGGAGATGAACCACTGCTCCGTGGCCCGGAAGATTATGGGCTCCTTGCAGCGCCAGCAGTGGGGGTAACTGTGGGAGGCTTCTTCCGCCAGCAGGAGGCGCCCCTTGGCCCGCAGCAGCTCAATGATGCCGGCGTTGGCCTCCCACACTTTCTTTCCGGTAAACTCCGGCACTTCTTTAGTGAAGCGGCCGTCGTCATCCACCGGCGAGTAGGGCTGCAGGCCGTATTTGCGCCCGCTGTCGTAATCCTCCTGGCCGTGGCCCGGCGCGATGTGCACCAGTCCGGTGCCGGCGCTCAGGGTGACATAGTCCGCGGTGATGACTTGGGAATCCCTGTCCAGCCAGGGATGGCGGCAAATTATCCCTTCCAGGAAACGACCGGAGGTCTTATCAATTTCTTTGCCACTTAACCCAAACTGACCCAATACTCCTGCAGACAGGTCAGTAGCTAAAACTAAAACCTCATTTCCTAGGTCTAGAGCCGAATACTCAAAGCCCGGATGGACTGCGATAGCCAGGTTGGCAGGCAGAGTCCAGGGGGTTGTGGTCCATATGACGAAGTAAACGGGTTTACCAGGAGGGGGGGCAGGGAACGAAAGCCCTTTCATCTGGGGCATTGCCATTTCAAATTTTACGTAAATGGACGGGGTGCGGTGGTCTTCGTATTCCACCTCCGCCTCCGCCAGGGCGGTGTGGCAGGTGGCGCACCAGTGCACCGGTTTTTTGCTGCGATAAACGGCGCCGGAGGCGGAAAACTTGCCGTATTCCGCCAGGATGGCCGCCACATAGGAGTTATTCATGGTCAAGTACGGATGGGACCAATCGCCCAGGACCCCCAGGCGCTCAAACTCCTGCCGTTGAATGTCGATGAATTCCCGGGCATAGGCCCGGCAGCGCTGCCGCACTTCCACCTGGGAGAGCTTTAAGCCCTGGGACTTGAGGACTTTATCCACCTGGTGCTCGATGGGGAGCCCGTGGCAGTCCCAGCCCGGCACATAAGGGCAGTCAAAGCCCGACATCTGCCGGGACTTGATAATAATGTCCTTGAGGATTTTGTTCAGGGCGTGGCCCAGGTGGATGTGGCCGTTGGCATAAGGAGGGCCGTCGTGCAGGATGAAGCGGGGCCGCCCGGCGCTTACCTGGCGGAGCCGCCCGTAAAGGTCCATCTCGGTCCAGCGCTGCAACATCCCCGGCTCCCGCCGGGGGAGATCCGCTTTCATGGGAAGAGTGGTTTGAGGGAGATTAAGGGTCGCTTTATAATCCACAGGCCTCCTCCTGATAACCTTTTTAACATACCCCATCGGTTCAAAAAATCAACTGCCTGGTCAGGTTTCAGGGGGCAGGGAATAGGGAAGAGGCAATAGGGGATAGGCGCCCACGGCACACCATCTTTTTGAGAATTGAGCCGCTGGCTTCCGCCTGCGACTTATGCAGGTCCCTGGGGAGAGCTAAACTTATTCATATAACTTATTGATAATCCAAGTGCTTTCAACCGAAAAGCGAAAACTGCAAACCGAAAACCGTCAACTTATGTTCTTGCCAAAACTCCCGCCAATGGCTAAAATTTGTGTGGGTCCGTGCCGGAGTGGTGGAATGGTAGACGCAGGGGACTCAAAATCCCCCGAGGGCAACCTTGTGCGAGTTCGAGTCTCGCCTCCGGCACCAGTAATAGCAAGGGTTTGCGGGTTCAAGTATTTGAACCCGTTTTTTTGTGCGGGTCATGTGCGGGGCTAGCAATTTTTTCCGTCCTGATTTTCATAAATTAGCCTCAATTTTTGCCCCTGGATTTGCGGGCGGGTTTCAGGGCGAGGCTGGGGTGGGAGGTTAAATCTTTTTCATCCAGGGGAATGGTGAAGCCCTCCAACAGCCGCATCGTCTCTCTGAGATTCGGGTCCACCAGTTGCAGATACCGCTCCGTGGTTTGATAATTGGTGTGGCGCAAGAGCTTGCTGATCTCGGGGAGGGTCCGCTTCTCCTTGTCGTAGAGATAACTCGCCACAAAATGGCGGATGGTGTGGTAAGTGTAACGTCGCACCCCGGACCGTTTGCAGATACGGCGCATCAGCTCAAAGCGATGGGTATAACGGTCCCCGGTTCTCGGGTTGACAAAGACGTATTCGTCCTGGGTCCGTTTTGCCAGAGATTCCTGAACACTCCCTCCAGTTCGGCGTTCATGGGCAGCCAATGGAACTGCCAGGCATCGCCCCGGCGCTTCCGGGTCCACAGGCGGATTTCATGGCGTTCCCAATTTATGTTCTCCCATTTGAGCCGCAACACCTCATCAATCCGGCCCATGGTATGAAAGAGCACCAGGAGCAGAGGGCGGTCTTTGCCCGCCGCCAGGAGTATTGGGGACATTTCCTGGGGGGTGGGGATTAGCTTCCTGCGCTGGTCCACGCCTGGTTTCTCCACCAGGGCCACCGGGTTGATCAGTAAATAATTATACTCGGCTTGCCCCAAACCCTGTATTGACAAAGTTCCGGAAAAAATTATAGGCTTCACCGACCTGTTCAGGAGGTATCATGTCAGCTTTTCTACCCTTGGCCGCCACCGGCATCGGCTCGGTGCCCTTCACCGAACCCCATGAAACCGTGGGTTTGATTTTGGCCCATATGCCCCGGGTTCCTTACTGGCCCCAGATGGTGCGCCGGGGTTTCCTGGAAGAGATGGTGGCCCAGGCGGCCCGTAATCTCCCCGGCCTGAAAATTGACGAAGCGGCCCGCACCGTGGGGGTGGACCCGGATATCCCCCGGGATGAGGCTTTGGCCCATTTTTACGAGTTGGTTTTTGCCGGGGACCTGGAGGTTTTCGCCTTTCTGCCCGAAGAAGCCAGCGGCTTTTTCGCCTTGTTGGAGGCCGCGGCCGCTTGTCCCCAATGCCTGGCTTTGAAGGGCCAACTTGCGGGGCCGGTGACTTTTTGCGGCATGGTGAAAGACCCCCAGGGGAAGGCCATCCTCTATGACCGGGAACTGGCCCAGGCCATGGGCCAGGGCCTGGCCATGAAGGCCGCCTGGCAAGCGGCCCGGTTCCGGGATGCGGGAAAAACCGCGGTGGTCTTTTTAGATGAACCTTATCTCACCGGGTTCGGGTCCGCGTTTATGACTGTGTCCCGGGAAGAGGTGGAGGAAATCCTCACCCAAACCATGGAGGCCGTGCGCCAGTTCGGCCCCGTGAGCCTGGGAGTCCACTGCTGCGGCAACACCGACTGGGGCATGCTGCTGGACATCCCCATTGACATCCTCAGTTTCGATTCCTACGGCTATTTCGACAATCTTAAGCTGTATGCCAAGGCCCTGGCCCAGTTTTTTGACCGTGGCGGCATCCTGGCCTGGGGCCTGGTGCCCACCGGAGAAGACTTGAAAAATGAAACCACCGACAGCCTGTGGCGGCGGTTCCAGGAGCAGGTTAAGGACCTGGCCGGGGCCTTGGGGATGGAAGTCACGGAGGTCCTGTCCCGGGCCTGGCTAACCCCCGCCTGCGGCATGGGCTACCTCACCCCGGACCAGGCCCGCCAGGCCCTGGGGATGCTCTCGGATTTAAGCGCCCGGGGCCGGAATTGGCTGGGCGGGTGAAAAATAGTTTTTAGTTTTTAGTTTTTAGTTGTTAGTTGTAATGACATCTTACGTTAACATACGGCTAAACGCGTGAGAACGGTACTCAGACACATAAATTTGCATAGGGGTTCTTCCCCCGAGACTCTGATGAGGACGTCGAGTGTTGTATTCGAAATCCCAG
>VGSO01000160.1 GCA_016874945.1 Deltaproteobacteria bacterium | reverse complement strand
CGTGGCAGTTGGTGTCCTCCGCCGGGTTTCCCGGAACGTTGCCGATATAGACGTATTTGAGGCCGGCTTTGAGGGCCAGGTCCCGGGCCTTCTCCAGGGTGCTCACCGGGGTGGGGAAGTGCTGCAACATCTTGTACAGGGGATAAAACCGGGAGAAGTGAAGCGGCGTCAGGGGCCCCAGTTCGTCTTTGATCCAGGCGCACATCCGGGTGATGGACTCGGGCTTGTCGTTCATCTGGGGGATGACCAGGTTGACGATCTCCAGGTGCACTCCTCGACGGCGCAGGGTTTTAAGACTATTTAGCACCGGCTCCAGCTCCGCGCCCACCAGTTCCCGGTAAAAGTCGGCTTCAAAGGACTTGAGGTCCACGCAGGCCGCGCCCAGGACGTCGCACAGGGCCTCCAGGGGCTTCTCCCGGATATAGCCGGCGGAGTGGCAGACGTTGATAATACCCGCCTTTTTAGCCAGACGGCTCACGTCCGTCATGTATTCGTAAAAAATGATGGGCTCCACATAAGTGTAGGCGATGGAGGCGCAGTTGGTCTCCCGGGCCAGGTCCACCACCTTTTCCGGCGGCAGGTCGAAGTTATAGGTCTTCTCGGGCCGGGCCTGGGAAATTTCCCAGTTCTGGCAAAACTTGCAATGCAGGTTGCAGCCCGCAGTGGCGATGGAAAAGGAGCCGCTTCCCGGCAGCACGTGGAACAGGGGTTTTTTTTCCACCGGGTCCACGTGCACCGCGCAGGGATTGCCGTAAACCAGGCTGAAGTAGTTGCCTTTACGGTTCTCCCGGACCCCGCACTCCCCCCGGTCGCCGTCCAGGACCTCGCAGGTCCGGGGGCAGAGTTGGCATTGCACCAGCCCCCCTTCCAGGGGGCGATAGAACTGGGCCGGATGGGGGCGGATGAAGCCCAGCCGGGCTTCCACGGAGGCAGCCCGGGTCGAGACGGGCCAGGAGAGCAGGGCCAGGGCCGAGGCGCCGGCCTGGATAAACCTCCGGCGGCTGCACTGCCAGCCGCATAGGCCCTGAAGCTTCGCGCCTATCCGGCTTAAATCGGTCATGACCAGAATCCTCGCCCCGGAATTGGATGGGCGCCCCGCCGGCCAGGGCCGGTGGGTGGGGAATAGGATGTTTTAAAGAAATGCTGGCGTGCTTAATCCCTGAGGCCGTTGATGCGGTTGCGCAGCACTCCGGAAGTTTTAAATACCACAACCTTGCGGGCCCGCAGGATAAGATTTTCCCTGGTCTGGGGGTTCCGTCCCCGGCGGGCGTTTTTCTGGCGCACGGAAAATTTTCCAAAACCACTGATGAGCAGGTCATCTCCCCGGGCCAGGGTTTCCTTCATGAGGTCCAATACCCGCTCCACCGCGGTGCGGGACTCTTGCTTGTTCAAGCCCACCTGGGTTTGCATACGGCTTATTAGCTTTTCTTTGGTAAGGGCCATGGCCCGCGTCTCCTCTTGCTGAAGACCGTAAGGATGCCAATTAATGACTAATTATAGATAATGATGGATATAATTGGCAAGAGTGTCAAGTTTTTTTTATTTTTTCCCCAGCCATGACGGTCCCTGGGATTGGCTCTCGGGTTCTGGCAGGGGCCGCCGGATGCTGAAATCCAAGGCCCGGAAACGGCAGGCGTCCAGGCATTTCAGGCACATGATGCACTCCCGGCTGCCCTGGTCCAGATAAGGTTTCACCCCGGTGGGGCAGTAGCGCACGCAGGACTCGCAGTTGACGCAGTTGCCTTCGATGAACTCCAGGTGCACCAGGGTATTGCGGGAGAACAGCCCGTAGAAGGCCCCCAGGGGGCACAGCACCCGGCAGAAGGGCCGGCTGATAAGCGCCGCAGAGACCAGGATGACGGCAAGAATGGTCACCTTGTTCCAGAAATAGAATCCCACGGTGACCCACAAGCCGGGCTTGAGAAAAATCAGCGGGATGGCCCCCAACAGGGTGCCCGAGGGGCAGATGAGTTTGCAGAACCAGGGCTGGCCCAGGCCCACCGCGTCAATCAGAAAAAATGGCATGAGTACCACGAAGACCACCAGCACTACATATTTCCCATATCTCAAGGGCTGCCATAAATTGAACTTGCGCACGGGAATCTTGTATAGCAGATCCTGGATGAAGCCGAAGGGGCAGATCCAGCCGCAGGGCAGCCGGCCCACCACGGCGCCGATGAAGCCCAGGTAGCCCAGGACCATGAGGCCCAGGTGGGGCCATTGCCCCGGCGACCACAGGCGCAGACTGCCAATGAAGTTCTGCACCGCGCCCACGGGGCAGGAAAGCAGGGCCGCGGGACAGGAGTAACAATTCAGCCCCGGATGGCACACCGCTTTCAGGGGGCCCTGGTAGATAACCGAGCCGAAAGGGAAAAGGAGATAAGCATTGGTCCCCAACGCCATCAAGGTCTGGACCAGCCAGCGAAAAGAGACCATTTAACCTACCCCGATACAAGACAGGCAAATGGTATTGCCCAGGTTCAGCAGATAGTCCAGGTCACCGGTGTTGATACCGATGATGAACAGCACCGTGAAAATGATGATGAGCCACAGAGCTTTCTTGGGCATGAAGGCCCCCTTGTCAAAGGCTATCAGCTATCAGCTATCAGCATTCAGCTTTTTTAACCATCTATAATATAACCACAAAGACGCCCAGGACAAAAATATTTCATCAAGAAAATTTTTTTGGCTTTCAGCGTTCGGCTTAAGAGTACTTGCCTTAAACAGCCGCTGATGGCTGAAAGCTGACTGCCGACAGCTAAGAAATCCCCCTGGCCCCCCCCAAATCTCAAACAAACCCCTCTTTAAGCGCGTTAATGGCCGCGGCGGTGCGGTCTGGGGCGTCGGCGCGGTCTTTAACGATGGCCTCCCGGGCGGCCTGGACTATTTCCTCCAGTTCAGGTCCCAGGCTGCCATAAACCGACGTGAAAGAGCGCAGGCGACGGTGGAGTCTGAAAATTAGTCTTTCCCCCAAGGGTTTTGTTAAGTAATGGTCAATCACTTGCAGCATTTTTTCTTTATCCTGGGGGAGCCGGCCTTCCACCTCCCATAGAAGATTGGACATCTGGTCCGAAGTGAGATACGCGGTGCAGTGGAGATTTTCCATGAACCAGCCGATTTCCCGAACCATGTCGTCTTCGGGAAGCTCGTCAAACTCGCCCTTTTTCCAACTGTCCAGCAAGGGGGAACCCTGGCGCAAGGCCAGGCTGCGCAGCCGGATAAAATCCGGGTTGATTTCGTTTAAAACCGCGGCGCTGTCCAGGGCGTGCCGGCGGGACAGGGCCCGGCCGCCCAGGCCCGGCATGACGTATTCGCACAGGGAAAAGCCCGCGGCCACCGCTTTTTGGCCTCCTGCCACGTGCTCCCGGGCCGTTACTCCCTTTTTTATCCGGGCCAGGACTTCGTCGCAGCCCGATTCCAGGCCCACGTGAAGTCTTACCAGCCCCGCGGCCCGGATTTGGGCAAGTTCTTCCATGGATTTGCGGGCGACGCTTTTGGACCGGGCGTAGGCCGTGACCCGCTCCACCGTAGGGAAGACCTCTTTCAGGCAATTCAGGATCGCCACCAGGTCCGGAGTGCGCATCACCAGGGCGTCGGCGTCCTGGAGGAACACGGTGCGGGCCCCGGAATTAATCCAGTTGGCTACATTGGTGAGGTTCTGCCACTTGAGAGTGGAGTTGTCCCCGGTATTCCCATAAAGCCCAGGCTGGCCGGCCCAGACCCGGAGCACCGCGTCATGGGACACCCGGCCGGCGAGGCCTGAAGGGCGGGCCGCGTCCAAAAGTTTATCGTGGATGGCCTTGACCACCTGGAGGTCATGCTGAATTTCCGGGACCTTCCGGAGGCTGAACCTCTGGCCCTGATAGGTGGAGCAGAACCGGCAGCGGTTCCAGGGGCAGTTCCGGGTGGTCCGGATAAGCAGCGAGTGGTCCTGACCTTCGCTGGGGGGGCGGATAGGCCCCATCTCATAGAAAAAGTTTGCTGGCGCGATCTCGCTCATTAAGCCCTGGTTAGGAAAGTTCAAAGTTAAGAGTAATGGCTGTTACGGACTTTTCATAATTTTCCGGGGAGCCAAAGGCGGGCAGGGCCGGCACTCCATATGCCTAGATTATATCCAAAGGCTCACCGGGCAGGAAAGAATTTTGCCAGGGGAAATTTTTTCTCTGGACCGATAATAAAATCTCAGTTACGCGGCTGTCATTGCGCCCCGGCTCTGGAAGATTATATTATATTGCAGGTGAGCCTTCGGGAGGCCGAGGTCTGCACTTATCCCAGGAGACGCTCATGGGCACGCGGGCTTTGATTGTGGCGGACATGCTCAATGATTTTATTGACCCTCGGGGGGCGTTGTATGTGGGCCCAACGGGGCGGGAGATTATCCCCTTCGTGGCCCAGGAAATCGAACGGGTCCGGGCCCCAGGCGGGGTGGTGATCTTCGTGTGCGACGCCCATGCCCCGGATGACCGGGAGTTCAAGCGCTTTCCGCCCCATGCGGTGAAAGGGACCTGGGGGTCCCAGATCATCCCGGAGCTGCCTTTCCGGGCCGGTGACTACCGGGTGGACAAGACCCGCTATAGTTGCTTCGCCCGCACCAACCTGGACGCCATTCTTAAAACGGAAGGAGTGGACCAGGTGGAAGTGGCGGGGGTCTGCACCTCCATCTGCGTCATGGAGACCGTCAAGGAGCTGTTTGACCGGGACATCCCCACGCTGGTTTACCGCCAGGGAGTAGCGGACTTTGACCCCGAAGCCCACGCCTTCGCCCTGAAACACATGGAGCGCATCTTCGGGGCTAAGGTGGTGTGACCCATGTTCCTCACTGGATGCGATTAGAAAACTTTCTTAAAAAATATCTACCACAGAGAACACAGAGATCTACAGAGAGAAGAAGAACTTTTGGCTCTGGCTTGGACAAGCCAGGCCCAAAAGCTCTTCTCTGGGTTCCTCTCTCTGGGCCCGCTGCGTCTCTGTGGTTAATATCTTAGAATCATCCTCTATTTTCATTCATAATCCTCAGCCCCTTAGCAAAGAACTCCTCCTCCGGCAGCTTGAGACAGGTGAGGAAATTGCCGTACACCGCGCCGGTGTCGATGCCGATCTTGTTGGGCATCACCAGGGGGCGCTTGAAGGGGGTGTGGCCGAAGATTACCCGGCGGCCGAAGTCCTCCATGGAGGCGATGAACTCCCCCCGGATCCACAGGAGGTCCTCTTCCGCCTGCTCTTCCAGGGGGAGGAGGGGGTTGAGGCCGCCGTGGACGAAGATGTAGTCCGGGGTTTCATAATAAGGCAGCAGTTCCCGGTAGAAAATTTCATGCTCCGGTGGGAGCATTAACTCCTCTTTCTCGTCCCAGCCATAACCCCAGTAGTCCCGGAGGGTGCCCCGCCCCCCGTTGAACAGGAACATTTCCCTGTCTTTGCCCTGGAGGAAGTCCAGGAACATGGCTTCGTGGTTGCCCTTGAGGCAGATGATGTTTCCCCGGGGATATTGGCGGCGCAGGTTGATGATATAGTCCACTACGCCCCTGGACTCCGGCCCGCGGTCGATATAGTCGCCGATGAAGATGAGCCGGTCCCGGGTGAGGTCCGGCTGGACTTTATCCAGCAGCTCCTCCAGGAAGTGGCGGCAGCCGTGAATGTCGCCGACGGCGTATATTGACATACAGTTTTCGGTTTTCAGTTTTCAGTAAAAATGCAAAATGGTTCATTCTTCATCCAATATTCGCCTCAAAGCCAGCGGAAGAGCTTTTCCCGCCGGTCCAGCCGCGTCAGGCCCGCTTCCCGGGCCAGGCGCAGGGCTTCGTGGTGCTCCAGGCCGGTAAGGAACTTCTTCAAGGACGGGTGTTCATAAGCCCGGCCGCAGGGGCGGTATTGGCCCATGACGTTGACGTAAGTGTGGGGGGAGATTTCTTGGGCCAGAAAATGCATGCCCTCTTTGGTCCCGGCCAGTCCGTCGGGTAAAACCAAATGGCGCACCAGCAGGCCCCGGCGGGCTACTCCGTGTTCGTCCATGGCCAGGTCCCCCACCTGGCGGTGCATCTCCTTCAGGGCCTGGCGGGCGATTTCCGGGTAATCTTCGGCCTGACAGAGATCTGCGGCCACCGCCGGGTCCCAGAACTTGAAGTCGGGCATGTAGATGTCAATCACCCCGTCCAGGATTTTTAAAGTGTGCAGGGCGTCGTACCCGCCGCAATTGTAAACCAGGGGCACATTGAGCCCACCCGCGATGGCCAGGGGCAGGGCCGCCAATATCTGGTAAACCTGGTGGCTGGGAGTGACGAAATTGATGTTGTGACAGCCCCGCTTCTGGAGGTTGAGCATCATGGCCGCCAAATCCTCCAGGGCGATTTCTTCCCCTTGCCCGCCGTGGCTGATTTCGTAATTCTGACAGAAAATGCAATACAGGTTGCAGTGGGTGAAAAAGATGGTGCCGGAGCCCCGGCTCCCCACCAAAGGCTCTTCCTCCCCGAAATGAGGGCCGAAGGAGGACACCACGGGCAAATTCCCGGTAAGACACAATCCCCGTTCCCCGTGGTGCCGGTCCACCAGGCAGTTTCGGGGACAGAGATTGCACTGTCCCAATATTTCATAAGCCGCGGCGATCTTTTCTTTTAGCCGCCCCTGGCGGTGGGTTTCCAAGTATAGAGGCTGCCAATTTTGCATGGTTTTATAGCGTTTGCCAAAAATTATTTCTGATTTCGGGGTGAGTGGTCATCACGAGAATCG
Source organism: Deltaproteobacteria bacterium (assembly GCA_016874945.1). Taxonomy (GTDB): domain Bacteria; phylum Desulfobacterota; class Desulfobaccia; order Desulfobaccales; family 0-14-0-80-60-11; genus VGSO01. Next base: position 68 of record VGSO01000160.1, on the reverse strand, counting down.
TTCCAGGGAGCAGGTTTTTTGATTGCCTCCGGGTCGATTCATCACCCATAAGAGTGCTTGGTCAATGC
>VGSO01000159.1 GCA_016874945.1 Deltaproteobacteria bacterium | reverse complement strand
CTTCCGCCTCAACGTCTTCCCGGTGGTGCTGCCGCCGCTCCGGGAGCGCCTGGAGGATTTGCCGCTCCTGGCCCGGGAATTCTTAAGGATCTATGCCCAGAAAAACCATCGTCCGGTGGATAGCCTGTCTCCGGAGGTGGAGCAGTCATTCCGGCATTATCCCTGGCCGGGAAATATCCGGGAACTGGAGAACGTCATAGAGCGAGGAGTCATCATCTGCCCCGGCGAGACCTTGACCTTGCAGGATTTGCCCCTGGCCATCCAGCGTTATGGCCTGGCCCTGCGGGGGGATGAAGACCCGGAGCTGGGGCTGGCGGAACTGGAGCGCCAGCTCATCCGCCGCACCCTGGACAAGGTGGCGGGCCGGCGGCGGCAAGCCGCCCAGATTTTGGGGATTTCCCTGGACGAGTTGAACTGGAAGCTGCGGGCTTATGGATTGGGAGATTAATCCACAGATTACGCCGACTTGCACAGATTAAGGATAAACTATGTTCTTTCCACCTCTCATTTTCTTCTTGATGCTGGTCTTCTTTTTTCTGGCCCTGATCCTGCTCCCTTTACTGATGGTGGGGCTGATCGGGGAAGCCTTCGCCAGGCTGGGCATCTCCCCCGGCATGATTTTCTGGCTGCTCATTTTCACCCTGGTGGGCAGCATGGTCAACATTCCCCTCACTTCCATCAAGGGGCAGGTGGTGGCGGGGGAACAGGTGGTTTCCTATTACGGCATGCGGGTGCGGCTGCCCCGGGCGTACCGGACCCATGAAACGGTGCTGGCGGTGAACGTGGGCGGATGCCTTATCCCCGTGGCCATTTGCGCATATTTGTTGACAAAAATGGCTTTCGGCGTTTATCTTCCCATCCTGGTGGCCGTGGTCACCGTGGTGGTCAACCGCCTGGCCCGGCCCATTCAGGGACTGGGCATCGGGGTGCCGGGTTTGGCGCCGCCCCTGGTGGCGGTTCTGGGAGCCTATTTGCTGGCGCCCCCGGAGCTGCGGGCCCCCAGCGCCTATATCGCCAGCACCCTGGGGATCTTGATCGGCGCGGACCTGCTGAACCTGGGGAAAATCGCCCAGTTGGGAGCGCCGGTGGCCTCCATCGGCGGGGCCGGCACCTTTGACGCCATTTTCTTAAGCGGCATCCTGGCGGTGCTGTTGAGTTAGGGATCAGGGATCAGGGATCAGGGATCAGGGAATAGGGGACAGGGAATAGGGGACAGGGGACAGGGGACAGGGAACAGGGAACAGAGGTTAAAATACGAAAATTAACCAGCGCCTGGAAACCGGTCAAAAGACTTGGGATATATGGCGGAGGAGCCGCAAGGATCTTGAAAGCCCCCGGCTGTTTTTGATATCTAGAGGGCAAGAATGATTTACCAAGTTCAGCTTCAAATGTAACTAATTCTATGGCTAACTCATTGATAATACAATTTCTTTTAACCGAAAACTGAAAACCGAAAACCGAAAACGGTATTATTTACGGCCTTCGGGAGGTAACCATCCATGTTTCAGGCGATCAACCGATACTGGCGAGGCAGGCCGCCGCGGGCCCTGGCCCTCTCCCTGGCGGTCATGCTGCTGCCCCTTCTCCTGGGGGCCGACTGGAAGGGCGCCACGGGCCAAACCATCAACCCCCGTCACGTGCAGCGCCTTAAAAACGGGGTCACCACCAAGCATGAGATCCTCCTCTACTTCGGGGAGCCCCAGGAGGTGATCCGCACGCCGGAAGGCCCGATTTTTAAGTATGCCAGCTTTAAAGACGCGCCCGCCCTCCCCACTAAACCCGAAGATCGGCAGCCAGTGATGACTCATCAAGAGTCTTCCAATCCTTTTTACCTGGACGAGAAAAAGCAAATAAAAACATTGCCGCGGAAAAAGGAGGGCAAAGAGCTGCGCAGCACCTTGTCCATCCGCTTCAAGCCCGACGGGGAAACCATGATGAGTTACGAGTACAAGGAATACTAAGGAAGGACGGATGAAAGAGTTCTCCGACCTGACCGCGGCCACGGCCTGGGCCTTTGATCTGCAAAAATACGGCATCAAGTTCGGCCTGTCCTCCACCCTGAGGCTGTTGGCGCATTTGGGGATTCCCTTCCAGGAGGGCCGCTATCTGCACATCGCCGGGACCAACGGCAAAGGCTCGGTGGCGGCCATGCTCTCGGCCATCCTTACCCGGGCGGGCCATCAAGCGGGGCTGTTCACCTCCCCCCACCTGGTGCGCTTCCAGGAGCGCTACCGCCTGGGTGACCGGGACATCCCCGGAGACCGCCTGCTGCAATTGATCAACGCGGTAAAGGCCGTATCGGATAACACCGAGCCGCCCACCTTTTTCGAATTTGCCGCGGCCATGGGCTTCCTTTACTTTTTTCAGGAAGGCGCGGACCCCATCATCCTGGAAACCGGCATGGGAGGACGGCTGGACGCCACCAACATCGTGCAGCCCCTGGTGAGCGTCATCACCAATATTTCCCTGGATCATCAGGAATTTTTAGGGGAGACCTTGCTGGCCATCGCCGGGGAGAAGGCGGGGATTATCAAGCCCGGCGCCCCCCTGGTGACCTTCGCCCGCCAGAAGGTGGTGCTGGAGCTTTTCCGCCGCCGCTCTGAGGAACTGAACGCGCCCATGTACGTGGGCGGGCAGGACTTCCGGACCCGGGGCAAGGGCCGGGGGCGATTTTCCTATCAAGGGTTGGACCTGAGAATGGAGGACCTGGAGATCGGTTTGCCGGGACGGCATCAATACGGCAACGCCGGAGTGGCCCTGGCGGTCATGGAACTGCTGAACCGCCGGGGTTTCAGCATTTCCGAGACGGCCATCCGGGAGGGCCTTAAGCAGACTTGGTGGCCGGGGCGGCTGGAGCAGGTGGCCCAGGACCCCCGGGTGATCCTGGACGGCGCTCATAACCCCGCCGCGGCCCTGACCCTGGCCCAGGCGTTGAAAACCGTGCACCGCAACGGGCGGCTCATCCTGGTCATGGGCGTCATGGCCGACAAAGACACGGACGGCGTCCTGAGCCGGCTGCTGCCCCTGGCCCAAACGGCGGTCTTCACCCAACCCCGGTACTTCCGGGCCGCCACCCCCAAGGACTTGGCCGCCAGGGCCAGGCCGTACCAGGTGGAAGTTTTTATGATCCCCCGGGTGGCTGAGGCCATCCGCGCCGCCCAGTCCCTGGCGGGTCCCCAGGACCGCATCGTGGTCACGGGGTCGCTTTATACCGTGGGGGAAGCGAAAGAGTATTTTGAGGGGTTGCCTCCGGCTATGCAGGCTTAGGACGGGTTGCAATTATCAGGAAGATTTTTTCGACGCGGTTTTTATGTCATCAGGCGAACATGCCATGAATCCGTTCGTTATCATTTTTTCCATTATCCTGTTAACCAGCCTCTTGCTCACCGGAGTGATGGTGTTTCTCCGAAAGCGGTTCTTTCGCCCGGAACTCGTCTCCCGGCAGCAAATCCATTCCAGTATTTTTTCCTTTTTTGCCACGCTCTATGCCTTTTTCCTGGGTTTTGCCATTGTGACCCTGTGGTCCGCGTTTCTCCATGCCAAAGCCGACGTGATTAAGGAAGCCAACACCTTGATGAGGGCCTTTCAGATTTCTAGCATCCTTCCCAACTCCCAGGGCGTTCGCCAGACCCTGATGGATTATGTCAAAGGTGTCCGGGATGAGGAATGGCCCGAGATGGACCGAAATTCCCAGATGCACGGGCCCACCGGCAAGCGCTTCGATATCGTGTGGGACCGGTATCTGCGGACCCGACCCAAGAACGGGAGTGATAATGACCTGTACGTCAGCTTGGGTTCCTACTTGCACGAAGCATCCGGTTACCGGACAGCCCGGGAATTATGTCTTAAAGGCAACCTCTACCCGCCGGTATGGGTATTGATCGTCTTTGGCTTTTTATCCATGATTTACTGTTTGTATGTCACTAATATCCAGCAGAATCCGGCGCAGGTAATTTTTGAAGTTGTCGTCATTTTCTTTGTGCTGTCGTTCATTTACTTTATTGCCGACATTAATAATCCTTTTTCCGGGACCATCAACGTGCTTCCGGATCCCTTTGACCGGGCCTATCAGAAGATGCTGGAATTGCAGGGCCCTTAGATCAGCCATTGCGATGACCTCCTGTATTGCCTTTTGAGGAGAACTGCCGTGCGCCTTTTTGTTTCCGGTTCCCTGGCCTACGACCGCATCATGGACTTTCCCGGCCGGTTTGCCGACCACATCCTGCCGGAAAAGGTCCACATCTTAAACGTCTGCTTCATGGTGAACGGCCTTACCGAGCGCTTCGGGGGCACCGCGGGCAATATCGCTTACAACCTGGCCCTTCTGGGGGAAAAACCGGTCATACTGGCCACCTGCGGCAAGGATTTCGGCCCCTACCGGGAGTGGCTGGCCGGCCTGGGCCTGTCCCTGGAGGGGATCAAGGAAATTGACCAGGAATTCACCGCGGGCGCTTACATTACTACGGACCTGGCGGACAACCAGATCACCGGCTTCAACCCCGGAGCCATGAAACACCCCTCGGAGTACCCCTTTGAAGATCTGAACCCGTCCGCCGCCCTGGCTATCATTGCCCCGGGGAACCTGGAGGACATGCTCGCCTATTCCCAGTTCTATAAGACCCAAGGGACGCCCTACATTTTCGATCCCGGTCAAAGCATTCCGGCCTGGGGCGGGCCGGAATTAAAAGAGATGGCAGAAGGCGCGCTGGCCCTTATCACCAACGACTACGAACTGGAGATGTTCCATAACAAGACGGGAGTGGCCGAGAGCGACATCCTAAGGTTGACCCGGGTGCTCATCACCACCCTGGGAGAGGCGGGCTCGGTGATTATCACCAGCAAAGCGCGGGATGAGATTCCCGCGGTTCCGCCCCAGCAGGTGCTGGACCCCACGGGCGCCGGAGACGCTTACCGGGCCGGGCTGATGAAGGGTCTGGTTCAGGGGCTTTCCTGGCGGAAGGCCGCCCGTCTGGGAGCAGTGCTGGCCAGCTTCTGCGTGGAGCAGCAGGGCACCCAGGAACACCGGGTGGAGATGGCGCAATTCCGGGAGCGCTACGAGGAGCACTTCGGAGAATTTCCCCTATAACCTCACGCCCAGGCGCCAAGATCCCTAAGGGCGAATCTGGTACTCACCCCGGCGGGCGAACCCGAGGTTCGCCCCTCAGGCGTTTTTGCGTGAGAAATATAGCGATTGCCAAAAGTTTTTTCCGATGGTTTTTTGACGTAGGGGCACCGCGTGCTGTGCCCCTGTACCTTGGGCACGGCTCGCCGTGCCCCTACGGGGAAATTACTTTGGGCAACCCCTATAAATGAGCGGCGTCTATGGAATGGGAACAGTTGACCCCTGCCGAACTGCTGGGCCGGATTCAAGACCTCTTCCGGGAACTGGGTCTGTTCGACCAGACCCTGACCCTGACCCACCGGGGCCGGAAATACCTGGCCCGCTGCGACTCCCGTTCCTTCACGGTTTACCGCTGCCTGGACCGATGCCATCTTTCTCCCGGAGCCCCGGGCTGGCCGGTGTGCCTGGTCACCGAAGACGCGATCATCGACGAAACCAGCTCGCCCCACCCCGGCGACGATGAATTCGCCTCCGGGCTGGCCCTGGTGAATTGGCTCAACCTGATTGAAAGCCAGGTCAAAAAGTAATCTCACGCAAAGGCCAAGGAGCAAAGAAAGAAGAAATGCTGGGGGACGGCGTTAACGCCGTGCCCCAGCACTCTTTGTGTTCTTTGCGTCTTTGCGTGAGAAATCAAGTGGCATCCCCGGTAGGAGGATGGGGCGGCTCCGCCGACGGGAGCGGCTCGATGTAACTCATGATGAACCGGAATTTGGGGAATAAACGGGGCAGGCGCATGAGGTTGAAGACCATGACCCCGATGGCCAGGCGGTCCATCCAGGAAGACAGGGGCCAGCCCAGATGCACGATCACCTGGCGGTCGGCGAACTCATATTCGATAACCCGCAACAGGGCTACCAACCGGTGATACAGGCTCAACTGCAGCAGGGGCAGGCGGAAGTGGTTGGCGGCCATCTTGGGCGGGATGCCGGCCCGGGGGGAATAAAAGGTGATGAACACGGTGTTGTCTTTGATCTCGTGCCCCGGTTCGCCGGACCGTTTGAAATAAAGGTGGACGTCGGGCTCGCTGGATTGGGCCAGGTACAGGATGAGCTCCATTTCATTGTCGCCCTTTTCCTTTTCCCGGCGCTCCGGGGCGCGCTTCTGGGCGATGAGCAGCCCCGCCACCAGCACCAAGCCGGTGACGATGGCCCACATGAGGGTGCCGTGGGGCTTTTTCAGGGCCAGGAAAATGAAACAGCTGACAAACACCACCCACATGATGAGGGTCATCAGGCGGCTAGTGTAAAAATGAATCACTTCTTTGGTGCCCATGAAGTAGCGGTAGATGAGGAGGGAGCCCATGTTGATGCAGAAGCTGGCGATGAGCCCCAGGGCGTACATGTCCGCCAGGGTCTCCTGCTGGCTGCCGGTGACAAAGATGATCACCGAAAAGAAGACCGCGTTGGCTATATGAATGCGGTACAGGGACTGGCGCCGGTTGGTGGCGGTGAGCCAGTGGAAGCCATAGCGGTGGGCCACCCGCTCCATGAGTTCAGCAGAGGCCACAAAAGCGGTGTTCATGGCCAGGGGCAGGATGAGACTGGCCAAGCCGGCCATGGCCACGCCGAATAAGGGGCCGTTGACCACGATGGAGTAATAAATTATCAGGTCCCCTTGGTGAGCCCGAAAGTCAATGGGCGCAGACAGGGCCAGGGCCGCGAGCACCGGGGTCAAGATCCCCACGGTGACGCCTAAAAAGATGTAGGCCTTGCCGATCTCCCGCCAACTGCGCACCAGGCTGGCGGTCTGGAGCACCGACTCCACCCCGGAATAAGCCAGCACGCAGGAAGCGGTGGAGGC
>VGSO01000158.1 GCA_016874945.1 Deltaproteobacteria bacterium | reverse complement strand
GGAACATGGAAGAAGGCGCCCGGGTGACCCGGGAGCTGAAGGATAAGGTGGGGCTGGAAGAACTCCCCAAAAAGCCGCCGCCACCGGGGAAATAATGAAGTTTTTAGTTGTTAGTTTTCAGTTTCCAGTTTTTACTTAAAAAGCAAGTGGATAATCAATGGTTTAACTGGAGAGTTAATTTGATGGGGAAATTGCCATCTTCTCGTTCCCCAGCTTCTGACCTGAAAAATTCCGTAAATTGGGTGGCGCCGGCTTCGGCCTGCGCCGGACGCCCCGCCGGCGCGCCCCTGGGGCGGGCCTCCGTGCCCGCCTAACCTTGTTGCCTGGCCAAAACGCCTCGCGGCATAGGGAAAAATACGTTACCGTATTTATGAACCACTGTACTCATAGGGGTTGCCCAAAGTAATTTCCCCGTAGGGGCACGGCGAGCCGTGCCCAAGGTGCAGGGGCACAGCACGCTGTGCCCCTACGTCAAAAAACCATCGGAAAAAACTTTTGGCAATCGCTATAGCCGGTCTTGGCGCCTGGGCGTGAAAAATACAAAAGAGGATTGCTTCCCACCCCCAAGCAAACTCTTTCTGCCCCTCGTCAAAAATCCTTGCTTTTTCAAGGAAATTAAGATAGAAATAAGTGCTGGTGTGAAATACCGGGTCAGTCCCGGTGCCAAAGGAGTCTGTCCCAAGGGTAACCGGTTTATTTTACAGACAAACTGGGTAAAGGAGGCGGTCCTGGGATTGTAGCCCCGGACGCCTGAAATCGCGGCGCCATTAACAATTAATCAGCTTGCCTCTACTTCCCTCCTTTACCAAGGACCTTTTCCGGCCCCCAGATTCGTTTTAACTTATGGCCGCCCAAATTAACTTTAATTCCCTGATCCTGCCCCACCTGGCGCAGTTGACCCCCTATCAGGCGGGCAAACCCCTGGAAGAACTGGCCCGGGAACTGGGAATAACCGACGCCGTCAAGCTGGCCTCCAACGAAAACCCTTTAGGCCCGTCACCCCGGGCCCTGGCCGCCATTGAAGCCAACCTGGCCACGCTCCACCGCTATCCCGACAGCCACGCCTATTACTTAAAGGAAGACTTAAGCCGGCATCTGGGAATTTTGCCGGAGCAACTGCTCCTGGGCAACGGCTCCGACGAAGTCCTGGATCTGCTGGTCCGGGCCCTGGTGCCCCCCAAGGGGGAGGTGCTCAGCACCACCCACACCTTTCTCATGTACGGCTTGCTCACCCAGGCCGTGGGGGGGGTATTCCGGGAGGCGCCCCTGAAGGACATGCGGGTGGATCTCCCGGCCCTGGCCCTTGCCGTTACTCCTCAGACCCGGCTCATTCTGCTCAACAACCCCAACAATCCCACCGGCACCGTCTTTTACCGCCAGGAATGGGAAGAGTTCCTGGCGGCCCTGCCGCCCGCGGTCACGGTGGTCCTGGATGAGGCCTACATCGAGTTCGCCGACGACCCCGGGGTCCCCTCGGGGCTGGACTATTTGCGGGAAGACCGCCCGTTGGTGGGCCTGCGCACTTTCTCCAAGGCCTACGGCCTGGCGGGCCTGCGCATTGGGTACGGCTACGGGCCCAGCCAATTGTGGGAGTATGTCAACCGCCTGCGCCTGCCCTTCAACGTCAACCGACTGGCCCAGGTGGCGGCCCGGGCGGCCCTGACGGACGCCGAATTCTTGGAGCGCACCCGGGAGTTAGTGTTCACCGGCCGGGACTTCATTTGCCGCCAGCTTGAGAGTTGGGGCATTCCTTTTGTTCCCACCCAGGCCAATTTCATTCTCATCCACTTGGGACGGCCGGGGCGGGAAGTCTATCAAGCCATGCTTAGACACGGGGTGATCATTCGGGCCATGGACGCCTATGGGTTCCCCGATTATATCCGGGTCAATGTGGGTCTACCCGAAGAAAACCAACGTTTCCTGGAGACATTAGCAAAGGTGCTGGAGCGGCTCGGCTGAGTGGAGAAACGGGGCGTCATCACCATCGATGGCCCGGCCGGGGCGGGCAAGAGCACGGTGGCCCGTCTCCTGGCCCGATCCCTGGGTTATCTCTACCTCGACAGCGGCTCCCTGTACCGGGCGGTGGCCTGGCAGGCTCAACACCTGGGGGTGGACCTGGAGGACCGAGGGTCGCTCGCGGCTTTTCTCCAGGGCTTTCAGCCCCGGGTGTCCGCCGATGGCGGCGGTTTTCACCTGATCATCGACACACGCAAGGTCGAGGAAGAGTTGCGCCAGCCATGGGTGAGCCGGGCCGCCTCGGCCGTGGCCCAATTGCCGGAAGTGCGCCACTGGGTGAAGGAGCGCCTGCGGGACCTGGCCCGAAACGGCGGCGTGGTCACTGAAGGCCGGGACCAGGGCACCGTGGTCTTTCCCGAGGCGCAATGCAAATTCTATCTCACCGCCGACCTGGCCACCCGGGCCCGGCGGCGTCTCCAGGACTGGCGGAAAGACGGCGACCCGCCGCCCCTGAAAGAAGTCATGAAAGAACTGGCGGCCCGGGACCGCCAGGATGAAACCCGCACGGAAGCGCCTTTGCGCATACCGCCGGGGGCGGTGATCATTGACACCACCGCCTTGAGCATCAATGAAGTCGTGACAGAATGCCTGGCCCGGGTCCGGGAATCCCTGGACCCGGCCGGCCGCGGCAAATAGACCAAAGTAAATTGTCAAGGGAGATCATTTCAAATGGACGGTATGGAAAAAGCTGAACTGGCTGTCAACCCCACCTTGCCGGAGGAAACGGAGGCAAAACCCATGGAAGCTGCGACGGCAGAAACCGCCGCGGAGGCTGCGACGGCAGAAACCGTAACAGTCGAAGCTGCAACGGCAGAAACCGTGGCATTGGAAGCTGCCGCGGCAGAAACCGCCGTGGAGGAAACTGCGCCGGCTTTCCTGGAGCCTTCTCCGGAAACCCCTTCGGAAGAATCGGACATGCAGGAAATGACGGAGCTTTATGAGGAGAGCCTCAGAAGGGTTCAGGAAGGGGAAGTGGTCAAGGGCCGCATTGTGTCCATCACCAAGGATTTTGTCATGGTGGACATCGGCTACAAATCCGAAGGCCAGATCCCTATCCATGAATTCACCACCCCGGAGGGAGAAATCACCGCCCAGGTGGGGGACTCGGTGGAAGCCTTGCTGGAAGGCCGGGAGGACGAAGAAGGCGCCCTCATGCTCTCCAAGAATAAAGCCTCCAAAATCAAGGTGTGGGAAGAGGTCAGCTATGCATACCACCACGATGGAGTGGTGACCGGCACCGTGGTGGCCAAGGTCAAGGGGGGCCTGTCCGTGGACTTGGGGGGCATCATCGCCTTCCTCCCCGGCTCCCAGGTGGACCTGGGTCCGGTGCGCCATACCGACCATCTTATCGGCCAGAAGCTCACCTTCCAAGTCCTCAAATTCAACCGCAAGCGCCGCAACGTGGTGCTGTCCCGCCGGGCCATCCTGGAGAAAGCCAAAAATGAAGCCAAAGCCACCCTCCTGGCCACCCTGGAGGAGGACAAGATCCTGGAAGGCGTGGTCAAAAATATCACCGACTACGGCATTTTCGTGGACCTGGGCGGTCTGGACGGCCTGCTCCACATCACGGATTTATCCTACGGCCGGGTGCGCCATCCCGGGGACATTTTCAAGGTGGGCGACACCATCACCGTGAAAGTGCTCAACTTCGACCGGGAAAAGGAGCGCATCTCCCTGGGCATCAAGCAGCTCTATGCCGACCCCTGGACCATGGTGGGGGAAAAATATCCCATCGGCGCCCGGGTCACCGGCCGGGTGGTAAGCCTCACCGACTACGGCTCCTTCGTGGAGCTGGAGGCCGGGGTGGAGGGCCTTATCCACATCTCCGAGATGTCCTGGACCCGCAAGATCCGTCATCCTTCCCAAGTTCTGTCCGTGGGCGACGGGGTGGAGTGCACCGTGCTGGAAATCGACTCCCACCGCAAGCGCGTCTCCCTGAGCCTGAAGCAGGTGGAGCCCAACCCCTGGGAGGTCATCGGCGAAAAGTATCCGGTGGGTTCCATCATCGAGGGCAAGATCAAAAACATCACCGAGTTCGGCATCTTTATCGGTATTGACGAGGGCATTGACGGCCTGGTGCACATCTCCGACATATCCTGGACCAAGCGCTTCAAACACCCCTCGGAGATTTTCAAGAAAGGCCAGACCATCCAGGCCAAGGTCCTTTACGTGGATAAGGAAAACGAGCGCTTCTCCCTGAGCATCAAGGACCTGGCGCCCAATCCCTGGGAGACCATTGACCAGCAATTCCCGGTGAACTCTTCCGTCTCCGGCCCCATCACCAACATCACCGACTTCGGCATGTTCGTGGAGGTGGGGGAAGGCATCGAGGGCCTGGTGCACATCTCCGAACTGGGGCGGGATAAGCAGAAGATGTCCACCCTCAAGGTGGGGGAAACCATCCGGGCCAAGGTGATCCACAGCTCGCCTCAAGAGCGCCGCATCGGGCTGAGCATTCGCCGCCTGGAAGCCGAAGAGGAGCAATCCCATTACCGGGACTACATGCGCAGCCAGGAGGCCACCACCAGCCTGGGCGAACTTATTCGGGAGTCCCTGGAAGAGAAGCAGAAGAATAACCAGTAGTCAGGTTGCAGGTTCCAGGTTCCAGGTTTCAGATTTCAGGTTTTAGGTTTTAGGTTTTAGGTTTTAGGAGGTTCGGTTTTGCTATCTTTTTCCTAATAACCTTACACCTAATCCCTAATCCCTGGCACCTGATACCTAACACCTGAAACCTGACACCTGACACCTGACACCTAAAACCTATGAAAAAGCATCCCATATTAAGCGCCTTGCTCATCACCGCACTGGTGGTGGCCTTTTTTGTCGGCCTCACCGTCCTGGCCTTTAACCTTGCCTCCAAAGGGCGGCTTATCGGGGAAAAAGTGGGCGTCCTGGAGGTCAAGGGCATACTCCTGGAGTCCCAGCCTTTCCTCAAGCAATTGGAAAAATTCCAGAAGGATTCCCGCATCAAGGCCATCGTGGTTCGGGTGAACTCCCCCGGGGGCGCGGTGGGGCCGTCCCAGGAAATCATGCGGGAAATGGAAAAAGTCCGTAAAGACAAAAAAATCGTGGCCTCCATGAGCACCCTGGCGGCCTCGGGAGGCTATTACGTCTGCCTGGGCGCGGATCTTATCATGGCCTCGCCCGGCACCGCCACCGGGAGCATCGGCGTCATCGCCAAGTTTTCCAACGTGGAGCAGCTCACCAAGAAGCTGGGTCTGGATTTCTTCTCCCTAAAGGCGGGGCGCTACAAAGATGCGGGCAGCCCCTTCCGGCGCATGACCCCGGAAGAACGGGCCTATATGCAGCGCCTCCTGGACAACATCTATGAGCAGTTCATCCAGGACGTGGCCCGGGCCAGGAAACTGCCCGTTTCCAAGGTGCGGACCCTGGCCGAGGGGCAGATCTACACCGGCGCCCAGGCCAAAGATCTGGGCCTGGTGGACGAACTGGGGAACCTCTCCGACGCCATTGAGCGAGCCGGCCGCCTGGCGGGAATTGCGGGCAAAGTGGAAGCGGTGTATCCGGAAAAGGAACGCTCCCTGCTGCGCCTGCTTCTGGGTTCGGACCAGGAAGAGAGCCTCTCCCGCGCCTTATCCCTCCCTTACCCCGAACCGGCTTTTCTGCCGCCCTGGTTTCAATATTAACCACAGAGGCACAAGAGATTTCACAGAGATAGTTTTTAAACTGTGGCGCCTTCCCTGATACCAATTCGTCATCAAACGTAATTTTATTCCGTAGCGAATCTTGTATTCGCCCTAAAATGATGGGCGAACACGAGGTTAGCCCACATTTCATTGCCTTTTGAATGCGAATTGGTATGAGGACGCCACAGCTTTATTTTTCTCTCTGTATTTTTCTCGGTGACCTCTGTGTCTCTGTGGTGAGAAATTTTTTCCTTTACCTCTTGACCGATTTTTATTATTATTTAGATTAATTAGCCAATCATCCCGTAATTCCGAGGTAGAGCTACTTTCTGTGCATCGCGTTATCCTCCGAGGAGCCATGGAGCATGAACAAATCCCAGCTTATTGAAGCCTTGGCCAAAGCCGAAAACATCACCTTGAAAAAGGCGGAGATGGTGGTCAACGCCTTGTTCGAGAACATGGCGGAAGCCCTGGTCCAGCAGGAGCGCATTGAAATCCGGGGCTTCGGCAGCTTTAAAGTCAAGGAATACAGCGGCTACAAAGGCCGCAACCCCAAGACCGGAGAACTTATTAAAGTGGACGGCAAGCGCCTGCCTTTCTTCAAAGTGGGCAAAGAAATGCGGGATCGGGTCGACCGCTGAGCCCTGCTTGCAAGGAGAACAGCCGCCCCGGCTGTTCCCGCGAACAGAGTTAGGCGGGCCATGCCCCTTTACATTCGGATAGCTTGCCATCTCCGATCTTTTGCTGAAAGCTGACTGTTGGTAGCTATATGCCTGGCCGTGCTAGACGGGGAGCTAGCGGTGCCCTGTAACCCGAGAGCCGCTTACGCGGGGTTGAACCCCCTCCCCCGGGTCGCAGCGCAGTCGGGGCCGGCTGACCAGGGCGGCGGATTGGACCCTGCGCAACAGACGCTGGCGAACCCCGTCAGGTCCGGGAGGAAGCAGCGGTAAGCCAGGCGGTCTGTGTCGCGGCGGCTGCTAATCCTTCAACCCCCTGGCCCGCCACCCCGGCTGAGGCGGACACAAAGGAGGGTGCACGGCCAGGTTTTTTCATCCCCAGTTTTCACAGATTAAATTAAAGGATAATAATTAAAGCCCCGGGGCAGGTTCGCCCCGGGGCTTTAAATTTCTCGGTGAACCTCTGTGTCTTCTGTGTCTCCGGGGTTAATCTTGTTATTTTTCTTCCACCCGCCTTGGTGCTTACCATTAATTGGACTATACGCTAATTGAGTAAGAAAAAATATTGTTGACAACAATCAATATTAAGTATAATATAAGGCTCAAAGAAATTAAGGGAAAGGATGTTTAGTTGTTGAAAAAATTCATGATTTCCGTTCTTTT
>VGSO01000157.1 GCA_016874945.1 Deltaproteobacteria bacterium | reverse complement strand
GCTGCTGGGCCAATAGCGTAGGGCACGCACGGCGCACCATGTCATACCAAGTCGCAACCAAACGGCAAATTGTAGGGGCGTGATTTATCATGCCCACCTCTACGGGCGCAATAAATTGCGCCCCGACAATAGCCTTTTGAATGCACCTTGGTATCGGGCTATTCTTTTAACCGAAAACCGAAAACAAGAACCAAGGGTTCCCGACTTCGGGAACCCTTGGTTTTTCCGCCTTCGAGGTCTAATTAGCTGGAAGGCACGCCCGTGGGCTTGCAAAGCAGGTCCGCCGAGGTGGACAGGCGGCCGCACTGCTCGCAGACATACTTGATGTCTTCCAGTTTGCCTTTGCAAAAGTGCTTCACATGGGAACTCTTATCGCCGCAGTAAGCACAGGTCATGACCTCGGTGGAGGGGTTGCAGAGATGCCCCGGGTCTTCCGCCAGGGCGCCGCATGATTGACAGGTATAAACTTTCTGGGCCATAGTTCCTCCTTATTTGTAACTTTGGGTTTAATGAGAAAATAAGTTCCAGAAGACCGTTGTCAACCGCGTGCGGGGAAGATATTGGGGGTTGGGCCGGAAGGGAGGGGCAGGGGGACGGGAAATTATTCCAGGTGGATAAATATGGTTTCCCTTTCATAGGCAGACATCAAAAGGATTTCATCCTTATCCAGGGTGAAAAACATTTTCAGATCGAACTTTTCTCCGGGGAACCAGTCGGACTCCAAGGTTAATCCTTTTTCAGTTTTCCTGATCTGGATCTCACCTTCATCCGCCTCTTCCACCGGCCAGATAATGTAAGTCCGGAAGCTGAGACAGGCCGGCGTCAAGATGATGCTGGCCTTTTTGGCCATCCAGGATTCGAACCGGCTTTGGTCAAATCCCGACAGCCAGTGAACGGTAATGGATTTGGGGATGAAGCCGTTGAACAAGCCGGAGTCGCGTTTATCCATGGACATAAGCAGGTTAATGTCTCCTAACAACTCAAACCGAAATCAAGCGGCAGGGACCAAAAGCTCCAGGCTGGCCGATGGGGAATCCAGCCGGGCGCGCGCCCCCAGGGGCAGGGTGTGGTTGTCCGGCTGATGGCCCAGGGGAAGACCCGCCAGCACCGGCGCCTGCAAAGGCGCCAGGGCGGCGGCCATCACCTCCAGGACGCCCTCCCGGGAGCCGCAGTTGGCGAACTCTCCCAAAACCACGCCCTTGACCCCATCCAGGACCCCGGCCAGCAACAGGTGGTGGACCATGCGGTCCAAGCGGTAGAGCGCCTCATTGTGGTCTTCCAGGAAAATCAGGTAATTCCGGAAGTTGGGAGCAAAGGGCGTGCCCACCAGGTGGCACAGGGTGGTGAGATTGCCTCCGGCCAGTGGACCCTGGGCCGTTCCCGGGTGGAGGACCGTCAGATCAGAGTAAGTCACGGGCCAAGGTTCACCAGCCGAAAGCCACCGGTAAAAATTGTTCCGGGCCTCCGGAGTGATTTCCCCCAGGTGGGCCAGGGTAGGCCCGTGAAAGGTCGCCAGTCCCAGCCGCTTATGAAAATGCCATAAAAGATTGGTAATATCGCTAAACCCCACTAACCTTTGGGGATGGCTCCCCATTCGCTCCAGGTCGAGATAGGGCAGGATCTTGAGGGACCCGTAACCGCCGCGCACCGCCAAGACGGCCTTGACTTCCGGGTCCAGCCATAGTTCCTGGAAACGTTCAGCCACCCGGCGGTCCGCGTCCCCGCCCCAGGGCCGGTGGTGAAAAATTTCCGGTCCGTGTTTGATCCGGAATCCCCAATCCTGAAGAACGGCTATCCCTTTTTCAAATGCCGCGGGGGCCACGGGGCTGGCCGGCGCGGCCAGGGCTAAGGCGTCGCCCGGATTTACCGGGGGTGGGAAGAGGAACGATTTTCCCAGGCTTAATCTTCCTCTCTTATAGGATTAGCTTTTGCGGCAAATTCAACCAAGTAATCCATTACTCTTGAAACTTCAGGGTCTATTTGGTCCTCGGGAACAAATCGGGCCAGTAAATGATAGTCGGTTTTCCGCATTAAATTGTAAAGGCTTAATTTTTTGAAAAATAATTCGAATAGTCTATCTAAGAACTCATCGCTGATCTTTGTGTTTATCCACCATATGTCTGAGGGATCTTGCAACGCTATTGGGGGAATGAGTATGTTGATGCATTCCTCCATTACTGTTTTGAATTTTAATCGTTCTCCAAGTTCAAATAAAGGACCAACATTTATTTTTGCGGCATAATCTTCAGAAAAGTTCAGTAGGCTCTCCCTAGTACAAACATAGTTCTCAATTTCTCGCCGATGCCATTTATATTCCATGTATGAGGGCCAATTTTCCAAATTTTTATCAATACGATCAAATAACGCAAACCCTACAAGATCAGATTTTGCTTCCCTCAGGCCACAAAAATGATTTCGGGCTTTTTCCGGAAAATTCTGGACATAATGAACGAAGGGCCTCTCCAGTAATTCTTGGGCGGGGTGATCAAGTTTTTCAGCAAAAGCTCGCAATATAGCCAGATCAGTGGAACCCTCTAAATATAAGACCCATCCCGTTTGTTCTGCCTGATAATATTGCTCAAATCCTATTTCCTTGAGAGATTTGAGAAGTTGACTTCCTCGATCATCAATTCGATGAGGGCGGCCTAAAAATGCCACCACGACATCACGGTCTGCAGCTTCATTAAGTATGATCTCAGAATGGCTGGCAATAATTATCTGGCTTCTATTCTCTATAGCGCTCTCAGAGAGTATTTGGTAAATTTGTCTTTGCCTAAGGATTTCTAAATGCGCATCAGGCTCATCAAGAAGTAAAATTGAATCTGGGTTAACCGTTAAATGGGCCAGTAGAAGTAAAGTTTGTTGCAGTCCTCTACCTGAGGCCGAAATATCTAGACGTACTCCAGAAGCATTTCTATAAGTCATTGTGATTTCTGCTCGTTCCTCATTATAACTTGGCCCGTCAAGCATTACTCCAAAAAGTCTATGTATCTTTTCTTTAACCTTATTCCACTTTGTTTCGCCATCGTGTCCATTAATTATTTGATAACAAAGATTCCGGAGGACTTCAGCAGTTCTGCCTTCCCCTAAGCGCACATTTATTGCCCCGGGATCCAAGCGGGTTTCGTTAGCGGCCAAACCGGACATAGGCGGAAGAAAAGCAACCCTTATCTTGGTCGCAGAGTTAGGGATAGGCATCCTCTCGGAAGTATTTCCATCCGTTTTTCGTAAGGGACGGCAATAAAAGGCTTCCTCGTTGGCATAATCAAATTCTAAGCCACATTTCCAGGATTTCCCTTCGCTTACACCCTCAGCAATGATATCTATTCGAATATTTTTGGTTTTTTGTACGCCCTCAACTTTTTGTACATCACGAACATGTAAATTTCGCCAAAGAAGTTTTGCACTGGGAACCGGAATGGCTATGAGATCCCTTCGGTTGATAGTTACCCCCGGTCTTTCCCCTGGTGCCTCTTTAGATCCCCTTTTTTCGATCCATTTTTTGACGCCGATTTCCCATAAGGCAAGGGCTTGGAGAGCTGCAGTTTTCCCAGAATTATTCGGTCCGATAAAGACTACTGGGTTCCCCAGCTCTATATCTACAATCCCAAAGCGTTTAAAATTTCTTACGATTATTCTAGTCAGCATAGTCCCTCCTGATGGGGAGGCTTTGAAACCCTGATCAATGATTATTTTAAACCATTTTGAGGTCTTTAGTCACAAAGTCAAATTTAAAAAACAAATATTCCCTTCGACTGTCTAAGATTTTAAATTATAATATTATGAAGGATCAAGCTTGTAAGTAATGAGCCTTCCGCCCGAAAGCCGTCTGACGAAGATTAACTTTACCTCACCCGCCTTTCTCTATCCGGCGGTGGGGCTGATCTGCGCCCTGGCGGTTTTTTTCCGTATTTGGGACCTGGGGAGCCGCAGCCTGTGGACCGACGAAGCCTGGGTGGCCCTGGCGGCGCTTAAGGGCGCGCCCGCCGAAGCCCTGGCCGCCGGCGCCTCCACTCCTCCTTTGTATATCCTCACTCTATGGGGCCTGGTGCAATTACTGGGCGGCAGCGAAGCGGCGCTCCGTTCCCTATCCTTTTTTTTCGGCCTGGGGACGGTCTTGCTGTTTATCCCCCTGTCCCGGTTCCTGTCCCTGCCGGGATGGCTGCTGGGGACGGCCATGGTGGCGGTTTCCCCTATAATGGTCTATTTTTCCCGGGAACTGAAACAATACAGCGGCGACGCTTTTTTTGCCGTTCTCATATTCCTGCTGGCGGAGCGCCTCATGGCCCGGCGGGGAGAGAAGGGCTGGACCGCTTTGGTCCTGGCGGGAATAGTGGGCCTGGGCTTTTCCCATGCCCTGGTCTTTACGCTGCCGGTGGCCGCGGCGGTGTTGTGGGTAAAGCTCCCCCAGTCCCGGCGACGGGTGATGCTCCTGTCCGGTTGCTGGGCCATGGGGTTTGCCGCTTTTTATTTTATATTTTTCCGGGGCCAGGTGGACCCGGAGCTCACCGCATACTGGTCCCCGGGATTCCCGGACTTTTCCAGCCTGCCGGCCTTCATGCGGTGGCTGGGGGCGTCCCTGGAACGCTATTTCCATTATTTTCTGGGAGAGTGGGGCATATTTGCCGGCCCGGCGCTGCTGGCCGGGGGCATCTGGTCCCTGGCCCGGGAAAAGGCCTCCCGCGCCCTGGTTTATCTGGGGGGCCCCCTTCTTTTAACCCTGGCCGCGGCGGCCCTGCACCGCTATCCTTTTATGGCGCCCTACGCCGGCAACCGCTTGATGCTGTTCAGCGCGCCCCTGCTCTACCTGGTGGCCGCCGCGGGTCTGGGAGGCATCCTGGCCTGGCTGTGTGGCAAGCGACGGCGGGTGGCCGCGTCCGTTCTGGCCGGCTTGGCCCTCCTGGCCTTCAACCCTCTGAAAATTGCCCAGGAAAACCTCCATTCAGGGTACAACCGGGAAGAAATCAAGCCCCTGGTGGCTTATCTGGAAAAGCAGGCTCAGCCCCAAGATTTGATTTACGTTTATTACTTCGCCATTTCCCCCTTCAAGTATTATAGCCAGGGAGTGAAGGCGCGGCTGTGGTGGGGAAAGTCATGTAATGAAAAGGACCTGGCCCTGCTGGCCAACCAAGGGGGCGTTTCTCCCCGGCGCGTCTGGCTCCTGGCGTCCCACATTCCCAACCTGGAGCACATACGGCGGTTTTCCATTGATCTGCTGGGCCAATGGTGGCAGGAAAAGGCCTGTCTGACCCAGGAAGGCGCGGTGCTCTTCTGTTTTGAATGGGAAAAGCCTCGGGTGGCGGCTAAAGAGTCTTCTTTCCCTTCAAAGCTTGATGAATAAAAGGTCCCAGGGCTGATATCCGGTAGGGCTTGTGAAGCAGGCCGGAGGCTCCGCTCTTCCGCAGCATGGCGATGGCCGGGCTGGGAAAATACCCGGACGTAATCAACACCTGCACCCCCGGCTTCAAAGTCTTGAGCTTTTGGAGCACCGTCAGACTGTTCTCCCCCGGCATGTTGTAATCCAGGACAACCAGATCCACTTTTCTCAGGCGGGAGAAGACCTGAAGAGTCTCATCGCCGGTGGCGGCGGTGGCCACCCGGTATCCCATGGCCTCCAGGAGTTCCCTGCCGGTGTCCCGGACCATGGGGTCATCGTCCGCCAGCAAAATGGTCAAAGCGCCGGATTTGCGGCTTGGTTTTGCGTAGACCATCCCTGTCCACCAAGTTATAGGGCAATTTAGACGTATCCCGTTAGTTAATGCTTTATTCGGCAACCAGGGTGACTTTCTTTAATTAAAAATTATTAATAGCCGGTTTTCTTCCATGAAAATGGCCGGACCATGCACCTCTTCGCCTCTGATACCAAGGTGCATTCAAAGGGGGATTTTTGTAGGGGCGCAATTTATTGCGCCCGAAAGGCGGCCGTGATGAATCACGCTACGTTTAAAGCCTTTTGATTGCGACTCGGTATGAAAATGCACCCTTAGCCTTCAGTATCGTCCCGGACGACGCAGTGAGGCGCGCAACTTGGTAGGGCTCCGCGCCCGCCAAACCTAATGCCAGGCAGGATTTACCGAAAACCGAAAACCGTATTAGGGGCGCGGTGCAGGTATAGCTCGAATGGGGAATATTATTGGAGAAATTACAATGAATAGAGCAGGTTAATTAAAATGTTGCGGCATCGGTTGAGGCTGCAATTACATCTTCCCCAGGGTGAACCGGATATCCCGGATTACTCCCCGGCCCAGGGACTTTTCCAGTTCTTCCAAGACCCGGGGTTTGTGGAATTGCAGTTCCTGGGTCCAGGCGGGGGCCGAAACCTCCACCCAGAGTTCCCGGCGGCGCACCTCCACCAGGCGGGTCTGGCCCAGGAGATGGGCCGGGAGCAGGGCCTCCCAAATGCCGCGGATCCGCCGGCGGTGCTCCAGGCCGTCCCAATCGCCGGGTTTGAGCAGTTCCTGGACCACTTGCTTAAGGGCCACCGGTTTGGAAAGAGAGGTGCGCTTCATTTTCCGTTTCCCGTTTTGCGTTTCCCGTGAAAATCAGTAATCAGTAATCAGTGATCAGTAAAACCGGTAAAACCTGCCCGCGACCCACTGATTACTGATCACTGATTACTGATTACTGATCACTGATTACTGGTTACTGATCACTGGCCCCCCTGGTTCCTAGCCCAGCGCCTTCCGCACCCGGGCAAAACCCTCCGCCGACCGCTCGATGGCGGCTTCGGGCACGCAGAAGGCCAGGCGGAAGCGGCCGGCCCGGCCGAACCCCCGGCCCGGCACCGCCAGGATATTCTCTTCCTTGAGCCGGGCCACCAGGGCCAGGTCGTCCCCCCCCGGGGCCTGGGGAAAAAAGTAAAACGCGCCCCGGGGCATGACAAATTCATAGCCGGCCTCGGTGAGCACCCGGGCCATGAGGTCCCGGCGCCGGGCATAAGGGGTGACGTCCACGGAAACCCCGGTAAGTTTGGCCGCCGCCCGCTGCACCAGGGCCGGGGCGTTAACGAACCCCAGGATGCGGTTGGCCA
>VGSO01000156.1 GCA_016874945.1 Deltaproteobacteria bacterium | reverse complement strand
TGCCCATTCTTTAAAATGTAGAACAGCCGCCCCGGCTGTTCAAAAACTATATAGGAATTTAGGGTTAACCTAAACATAAACTCAAAACTCAAAACTCAAAACTTGAAACTTGAAACTCTAGAGGCTCTTGCAAAATTCATTTTGAGGCTGCGATTTTCCCAATGTTGCTTAAAGAAATATCCGGTAGCACAGGCTTTCCAGCCTGTGCCGGCGCAGGCTGAAGCCTGCGGCTACATAATTTTGCAAGAGGCTCTCTAAACTCGCAATAAGGCTGAAAGCTGAAAGGTGTCAAGGAGAGAAATAATGGCCAAAAAGGAACGCAAAGACAAGAAGGAAAAACCCCTGGACAAAATGACCGCCACGGAACTGCGCAAATATGCCCTGAACCTGGGCGAAATCGTCGGCGTCCACGGCATGAACAAGGAAGAGTTGCTCTCCGCCATCAAGAAGGTTAAGGGCATCAAGGAGGAAGGCAAGGCCGCCAAGGAAGTGAACGTCCGGGAACTGAAGGAAAAGGCCCAGGAAGCCCGGAACAAAAAGATGGAGGCCATCGCTTCGGGGGCCTCCCGCAAGGAGGTGGATATCCTGCGCAAGAAGGCCAACCGCCTGAAGAAGCGCACCCGGCAAGTGGCGTAAGGTTGCGGACGATGACCTGTCAAAGAATGCTCCGGAACTCGGTCCGAAAACATTACTCGGGGGGCCGTCTTTGCCTGGAAGGGGCCCCCTTATATGGTTTTCGGTAAAATGATTTATTAAAAATCATTTGAAGGAGAAAATAGTAATAATATTATTGATATAGCTGGAATTATCCCCGCCTTTACTGCCGCCGGGCAGGCATCCTGCCCATAAATTAATTTAACTTGTTTTTAATAATCCGGTTAACTTATAATTACACCTACTCCAGATGCAGCTATATTCGCCATGCTCAAAAAATTATTGAGCTATTTCCTTTTTGGTTTTCCGCTAGCTGTAATGATAATGGCAGCAGCTGCGGGGCCAGGGTTAGCCGCGCCGGAGAGCACCGACATTCCCGACGGCTGGAAATTATTCCCCCGCATAGGACTGGGAATAGAATATGGGGGATTCATTCGCAGTGACGCCTCGTTCACTAGCATGTTGCGCCGCCGCCTGGAAATGGATGTCCTGCAATACCGCCCCTTTATCCTTTACCTGGAATTTGACGAGGAAACCAACTTCGGCGTTCCGCAAGACAAATGGTCTTTTAACCTCCTGCGCTATCGACTTCATCTGGGAGGCATTCGTTATGACTTCGGGGAACATTACTTAGGCCTGTTTTATAATCACTGGTGCAACAACACTATCCTCACTGCAGCATACCCAAGCTCTTTGGACCGGCCACGGGTCAGCATGTATATCCTGACCCTGGAATTTCTCAGCAAAGGCATGCGTCTGGGAATGAAGGACCGGGGGATTAACTTCGACCCCCAACGGCCTTTTGAATTTCTGGGGAAGTTCAATTACTATGTCTCGGCCGGCAAGGTGATTTACCAGACCCGATACTATGACCTGAATTGGGTTTTGCAGGGAAAGTTGCGTTTGGACCTGTTGCGCTATTATCGCCTGATACCTTATGTGGAGCTGGGCGGGGAATTGTGGACCGGGCCCGGCAACCGTGGGACCCCGAAGGTGGAAGGGGGGATCCGTTACCATATCAGACCGCATTTGGATCTGACCCCCTTTTTTCAATGGAGCCGGGAACAGCAGGTCTTCCAGACATCTGCCGGAATTCCTCCCATACGGCGGCTGGCCCAGAATTCTCTTTATAGCGGGGTGCGACTGGAGTACCTCATGGACGCGGATACCACTCTCCCGGAAGGGGACTGGCAGTTCCTGCCGGAGATTCACGGTATGGCCACGTACAATAGCTATTTGCGGAGCCGCTTTTTCGGGTGGGGCGGCGATATTGAACTGGATTTGGAAGTGCTCCGCTGGCTCGATTGGACCATGTTTTTTTACACCAACATTAACCTTGTCACCACCCGGAGGATAGGCGATTTTGCGCCGGAAAAGATTAACGGCTGGATTCAGTACGGCCTGACCTATACCTGGAAGCCTTTCTTTATCGAGGGCTTCGTGCGCCACCAAAGGCGATACGACGACCTATACTTCAACGGGCTCTCCGAACGCAGCAATGAGGCCGGCCTACGGCTGGGGACTGTGGGAATGAAGCCGGGGCATTTCAACGACGGTATTTCCTTTGATGGTCCCAAATTTCAATGGTTAAACAAGTGGAACGGCCAGGCAAGGGTGGCCCATTATTTCCAAAACCGGGACTGGCAGTACCTCTGGGACGTGGGAGGCCAGGTGCGGTGGGATCTCCTCCGCTGGTACTTTATCGTGCCTTATATCCAGGGTGATCTAACCTGGCTAAGCGGCGGCGGAAGCACCGACAATGCGTTGTATTACTCGCTGGAGCCGGGTCTGCGCTTACACGGGGCCTTGGATTTGGCCGCATACTTTCGTTTCCAGCACCAGGACAATGCCCGCTTTTTTCGAGGTCCAGGGGACAATCAATGCATAGTGGGCATCAAGGCATTATTCTAGGGGAAATATCGAGCCTACTACTTAAATTCTTGGAAATTTCTCTTTGCTGCAACAATGTCCGCCGGCTAGTAAGGCCCGGTTGGAGTTGGAAAGGAGGAAGGGAGCATGTGTCAAATGGGAAATGGACACGGGCATGGGCATGGGTATGGCGGCATGCGGAGCCACGGCTGCTGTGTCGGCTGGGGCGCCATGCGCCAAGGGGGCTGCTGCGGCCCGGCAATGCCCGGCTGCTGCGGGGGCATGGGCTTTCGGCGCTTTATCTCCCCTGCGGAGGAATTGGAGCGTCTGCGGGACTACCTGGAGGAGTTAAAAAAAGAGATGGCCGGCGTGGAGGCCCGGATTCACGATCTCAAAGGGCACAAATAGACCCGGCCGCAAGGTGCCAGGCATTCGGCTCCCAAGAAATGAAAAAGAATTAAGCCGGGCTTAGGCCCGGCTTAATTCTTTTGATAAAACCCCCATCCGGGAGCAAAGGGAGACCGGAAGGTATAATACCGTTTTCGGTTTTCGGTCTTCGGTTTTCGGTTAAAATAAATAAGATTTATCAATAAGTTACAGGTTGAGTTTGTTGCACCTGAAAGCGGACACGGTATAATACCGTTTTCGGTTTTCGGTCTTCGGTTTTCGGTTAAAATAAATAAGATTTATCAATAAGTTACAGGTTGAGTTTGTTGCACCTGAAAGCGGACACGGTATAACAGACCTTACATTCCCGGGAAGATCTTCACCGAGTTCACCGCCAGGTTGTAGAGAAATCCGGGGAAGACGCCGGCCCACAGGACCCCCACCGCGGTGGCCACCAGGACCGCAGTGGTGGCGGGAGAAAAGGCCACCGGCCCCAGGTCCGCCTCCGCCGGCTTCATGTACATGAGCACGGTGATGCGGAGGTAGTAATAAACCGACACCAGGGAGTTCATGACGCCCAGGATGGCCAGCCAGATAAAGCCGGCCTGCACCGCGGCGGAGAACAGATAGAACTTGCCCACGAACCCCGCGGTGGGCGGGATGCCCGCCAGGGCGAACATGAACAGGGCCATGGTGGCGGCCAGCACCGGGTGCTGGGCCCCCAGGCCGGAATAGTCGTAGATATTGAGATAAGCATCCTTCTTGCGCCCCACCAGGATCACCACCCCGAAGGCCCCCAGGTTCATCAAAGTATAGGCCAGCAGGTAGTAGAGCAGGCTCACCGCCCCCAGTTGGTTGGCGGCCACCAGCCCCACCATGAGGTACCCGGCGTGGGCGATGGAGGAGTAGGCCAGCATGCGTTTGATGTTGGTCTGGGCGATGGCCGTGACGTTGCCGATGGTCATGGTGGCCACGGCCAGGACCCACAGGACCATGACCCAATCCACCTTCAGCGACGGGAAGACCAGGAAAAAGACCCGGGCGAAGGCGGCGAAGGCCGCGGCCTTGACCCCCACGGCCATGAACGCGGTTACCGAGGTGGGCGCGCCTTCATAGACGTCGGGGGTCCACATGTGGAAGGGGAAGGAGGCGACCTTGAAGCCGAAGCCCACGATGAGCAGGGCCACGGCCAGCAGGGCCAGGGGCGTAGATACGAAAGCCTTGTCGGTGAGTCGCGCCGCCAGATCGGGGAGGTACAGGGTGCCCCCCGCGGCGCCGTAGAGCATGGCCATACCGAAGAGCAGGAAGGCGCTGGAGAAGGCCCCCAGGATTAGATATTTCAGGGCCGCCTCGTTGGACTTGAAATCTTCCCGAAACAATCCCGCCAGGACGTACACCGCGATGGACATCACCTCCAGGCCCAGGAAGATCATGATGAAATGGGCGCTGGAGGCCATGAGCATCATGCCCGCGGTGGCGAAGAGCACCAGGGCGTAGTATTCGCCCAGATTCTTGCCCCAGTCCTCCAGGTACTGGCGGGAGAGCATCACGGTGAGCGCGGTGCCCAGGATGAAGATGAAGTAAAAAAAGAAGGAGAAGTTGTCCAGGTAGATCATCCGGGCGAAATCGGTGCCGCTCCGGCCCCAGAGGCAGTAGGTCTGGAGAGCGGCAATACCCAGGGCCACCAGGGAAAGCTGGGGGAAATAGGCTTTCCGGCCCTTGGGGGACAGGGCGTCCAGGAGCAGAAGGAAAATGGCGCCCACGGTCAGGGTGAGCCACGGCCCGATGGAACTCAGGGTGAAGCTGGGAATGGTGACGCTCATTTCGCCTCCCCCTTAATCACTTGATAGAAACTTACCTGGGGCGCTTTGACCTTCTCCATCATGGCTATGAAGTTTTCCGTGGTGGCCTTGGTCTTGTCCAGGAAAGTGTTGGGATAGACCCCGATCCAGACAATGAACAGAATGAGGGGCGCAAAGATGGCAATCTCCCGGGGGGAGAGGTCTTTCAGGGTGCGGTTCTTCTCATTTTCCACCTTGCCGAACATCACCCGCTGGAACATCCACAGCATGTAGCAGGCCGCGAAAATGACGCCGGTGGCGGCGATGGTGGCATAGACCATGTTCGCCTTAAATGCCCCCAGGAGAATGAGAAACTCGCCGATAAAGCCGTTCAGGCCGGGCAGCCCGATGGATGACAGGGACACGATCATGAAGATGGTGGCGTAAATGGGCATGGGGGTGCTCAGACCCCCGAAGTCGGCGATCATTCGGGTGTGCCGCCGTTCATAGATCATGCCCACGATGAAAAACAAGGCCCCGGTGCTCAGTCCGTGGTTGATCATCTGAATGATGCCCCCCTGGACCCCGGCCATGGTGTAAGTGAACAGGCCCAGCATGACGAAACCCAGGTGGCTCACGGAAGAGAAAGCGATGAGGCGCTTCAGGTCCTTTTGCATCATGCACACCAGGGCGCCGTAAACGATGCCGATGAGGGCCAAGATGGAAAACAGGGGCACGAAATAATGGGCCGCCTGGGGAAAGAGCGGCATATTGAACCGCAGAAAGCCGTAGGTCCCCATCTTCAGGAGCACCGCGGCCAGGATGACGGAGCCCACGGTGGGCGCCTCGGTGTGGGCGTCGGGGAGCCAGGTGTGGAAGGGGAACATGGGCACCTTGATGGCGAAGGCCAGCCCGAAGGCCAGAAACATCCAAAATTGCATGTTAAAGGGGATGCTCAGGCCGTACATCTTCAGGAGGTCGAAGGTGTAGGTCCCCGTGGTCTTCCCGTAATGGAAGTACAGCACCAAAATGGCAACCAGCATCAGCAGGCTGCCGAACATGGTGAACAGGAAGAATTTGATGGCCGCATAGACCCGGCGGGCCGGGTTGCCCCAGACCCCGATGAGCAGGTACATGGGAATGAGCATCACTTCCCAGAATACGTAAAAGAGGAATAAATCCAGGGCCACGAACACCCCGATCATGCCGGCGATCAGACCCAGGAGGCAGATCATGAACTCCTTGACGCGGTGCTGGATGTCCGTCCAGGTGGCCAGGACGCACAAGGGGGTCAGGAAGGTGGTGAGCAGGATGAGCAGCAGGGAGAACCCATCCACCCCCACATAGTAGCTGATCCCGTATTGGGGAAGCCAGTTGTAGCGCTCCACGAATTGCATGGCCGCGGTTTTGCCGTCAAACCAGAACCACAAGGGGAGGGAGACAACAAACTCCACCAGGGAGATGGCCAGAGTGGCCTCCTTGAGCATCTTGTGGTTCTTCCGGTCTATGAACAGCAAAATCACCATTCCCGCGATGGGGAAAAAGACCAGAAATGAGAGGATAGGTAGCTTCATGCGCCGCTCCTAAGGGAATAGCGGTCAGTGGCCTAACTTACTAAAATTATTGAAACCAAAGGCCGACTACCACGTTTTTGTCTTTCCGTTTGGAAACTTCCATTTTGATTAAAATATCACTTTCGGTACTGCTGAATTTCCCTTTCCACAAAGCCGTGGTGGCCTTATCTTGCCGGAGAAAACCCAGATACTGCCGGGACTGATATTTGCCGATTCTCTTCAGAAGGTCAGTCCTGACATTCTGGAATTTCTCTTCCGGCATCATTTCCTTTGATGTCGCATCAAAGTCCTTGGAATATTTGGCATAATCGCCGGCATTAAACCCTGCCAGCAGGTTGTCCAGGATGGGGTTGGCGGCGGCCTGGACTTCTTTATCATTCTTGCCGATGGGGTCCGCCGCGGCTCCTGCCGCCCAAACCAGGGGTAACAGGACGGCCAGCGTCAAAACGGGGAGTCTTTGGGCCACCATTTTATTCAAATTCAACCCCTGACTCGGGCGAGAACCTCAGTTAACAGTAATTGGCCCTAGATCTATCTGCCGATCAGATAGCCGGTGATCAGGACCACCCCGATGAGGATGGCCAGGGCGTAGTTCTGCACAAACCCGGTCTCCAGTTTACGCAAATGGGCGCTGAGCCAGGCCACCATTCCGGCGGACCCGTTCACCGCGCCGTCCACCACCTTGTCGTCCACACCCTTCCACAGGAAGTCGGAGCCGGACTTGATAGGCTCCACCACGGTGGCGTCGTAGAGCTCGTCCACGTAGTACTTGTTG
>VGSO01000155.1 GCA_016874945.1 Deltaproteobacteria bacterium | reverse complement strand
CAAACGGCGGAAATAGGGAGCATAGGGAGCCAGGTAATCGGCAATATCTGGAAAGATAACCTCCTTGGACATGGAACTATCATAATCTATAATCCCTTAAAAAGCAAACCAATCTGTCGGAGTAGTACTAAAAGCGGGGTGATTATATCCTTTTCAACTTTTTCCGTTGCAGTGATATAGAAAGGCTTGGCCCCTCGGCCCTTCTCCTTGGTTCCTCTCTCAAGCGTGATGTAGCCGGCCTTTGATAAAGGGTAAAGAACCTGTTTGGGGAGGTTCTTTTCATCAAATTTAACTCCATAGGTAATAGTGGCAAGTTTCTCCACTTCATTAGAGGGATGAGTCCCACCTCCCAGATTGGCGAGAGTTTTGAGGAAAGCTTTTTGCTCCCGGTTGAAAATGGAAATAACTTCCACATCCTCGGGAGATGCCCCCAAAATTTCTCTCAGGCGGTCTTCATTGATCTGCCAACCCTTTATAAAAACACCAGCTTTTTCAAGCCAGAGGCGCATAATGCTGGCGTGCTTTCCTCCCCGAGGGAAAGAAACTCCCCTTTCATCCAACCATTCTCTTAAATCGATAAGTTTTACGGTTTGGCCCCCGGCCTGCATATCCTGAATACACTGGATAAATGTAATGCCATGGAGGTTCAATAGAATATGTCGGGCTAATTCAGCAGAAAGTTCAGCTTCATCAAACCTTAATTCATAAATTTTAAGGCCGAATTCTGTGAGATTAGCGTTCCGGTCAATAAGGCCATATGCAATCATGCCCAACTTGGCATTATTGGCCAGCTTTTTCCGGTTATATTCGCTGGTCGCATAAGACTCGAAATAGGCTTCCCTTACCGCAGTTTCGAAGGCTTTCCAGTCTCCGCCGTGGTTTTTTGCCAACTCTAAAATTTGAGACAAGTTTATTTGGGAAGGGGAGAATTCGCTGCCAAATGGAAGGTCACTTTTGCGCAAGGGAATCCTTTAAAAAACTATATGTATGTTTCAGTTAGCGGTTATGACTCAATATATTGTATAATTTAATTAATGTCCAGAAAAATTCTAATTTTTCAGCTTTGCTCCCTGGACGAGGAACCCTGGTTGTTGACGGCCTTTCCGACTTACTTTACCATCTCCCCCGGTTTCAGGGCAATGACTTCGATATTTTCGCCCTTGAGGAGGTCTCGGAGTTCCTCCGGGGTGCCGGTGAGCACCGGGAAAGTGCCGTAGTGCATGGGGATGACCCAGCGGGGCTGGAGCATCCGGCATGCATAAGCCGCCTCCGGGGGGCTCATGACGTAGTGGCTGCCGATGGGGAGCAGGGCCAAGTCCGGGTGGTACAGGTCCCGGATGAGCTCCATGTCTTTAAAGGCCGCGGTGTCCCCCGCATGATACGCCGTGAAGCCGTTGTCAAAGCGCATCACAAAGCCCACCGGGTCCCCCGCGGCGATGATCTCCCCCTGGTGCTCCACCGTGGAGGAGTGCACCGCCTGGGTCATGGTCACCTTGACCCCGGGGAACTCGAAGGTCCCCCCCTTGTTCATGCCGATGACGCGGGCCACCCCCCATTGGGCCAGGATCACGCTCAATTCGTGGATGGCCACCACCGGCGCATTGGTTTTTTGGGCCGCCTCCACCGTGTCCCCCACGTGGTCGCCGTGGCCGTGGGTCACCAGGATGAGGTCCACTTTCCCCACCTGCTCCACCGGGGTCTGGAGCAGGGGGTTGGAGAGCCAGGGGTCGATGAGCACCGTAACCCCGGCGCCGCTCAGTTTAAACGCTGCATGTCCGTAGAAAGTGACGCTCACGCCACGACCGATTTTGGCTGCCATAGCTCCTCCCTGGTAATGGGTTGCGGTTTACGGTCATGAGCAATGGTGGGCCGTGCCCACCCTACAGGCACAGCCGGGGGCGGCTGCGCTACATTTCAAAGATTTCCGGAAACTGCCTGACCCTGACCCCTGAAACCTGACACCTGTCCCTCACCTGACCATTTCCTCCAGGGCCTCCAGGTTTTTCCTAAGACCCAAGACGATGAGAGTGTCGCCAGGATGCAGGGCCGTCTCGGGGGTGGGGTTGAAGAGCATTTCGCCGTCGGCCCGTTTGATGGCCACGATGATGAGGTTAAATTGCTGGCGGATGCCCGTGTCCTTGAGGGGCAGGCCCAAGAGCGGAGAGGTGGTGCCCACCGCGATCTCTTCCATGGACCATTCCACCCCTTCGTGCATGGCCAACTCCATGAAAGTCACCACCGTGGGCCTTAGGATGGTGTGGGCCATCTTGCGGCCCCCCATTTCATGGGGGGACTCCACCTTATCCGCCCCGGCCCGGAGGAGCTTCTGCTCCGAGCCCAGCTCTTCCCCCCGGGCCACGATGAACAGGTTGGGGTTGAGGCTGCGGGCCGTGAGGGTGATATAGACGTTGCCGGCGTCGGAGTGGAGCACCGCCACCAGCCCCTTGGCCCGTTCAATGCCGGCCTCCAGGAGCACCTCCTCCCGGGTGGCGTCTCCGGCCACGAAGGAGTAATCCAGGGTTTCCAGCCGGGCCAGGACTTCCGGATTATTTTCCACGATGACCACGGGAAGCCCCCGCTGTTTAAGTTGGCGGGCAATGATCTCCCCGATGCGGCCGAAGCCGCAGATGATGTAATGATTATACAGTTTCTGCAAGCGCTTCACTAATCTCCGCTTCCCCAGCGCTTCTCGGATTTCCCCTTCCACCACCACCCGGGCCAGGGCGGTGACGATATAGAGCATGACCCCCATGCCCGACAGGATGAGGAGTATATTGTAAACCTGGCCGGTTCGGGATAGGGGGTGCACCTCCCGGTAGCCCACGGTGGAAAGGGTAGTCACCGTCATGTACAGGGCGTCAAAAAAACTCCAGCCTTCGATCCAGACATAGCCCAGGCTGCCCAGAACCAGGAGGGCCATGAGGACTCCGGCCAGGGTCAGGAGTTTGCGTAGAGTGATCATGCCGGTAGCCCGGGCGCGGCCAGGCTCGCATTTCCAGTATGGTTATCCGAAAATCCCAGGCAATAACGGGACCTCAACCTTCTTACCTTCCTCCGCGGGTCAAAAACGCTTTCCAGGTATCTTACCACATAAGGGGCCGAGGTTCAGGCAAGAATTTCTTTCTATGAGGCAGTGAGTTGAGAAATGCCTGAGCCTTTATTTCACAGGCCGGAGGCCTGTGCCACTGTTTCCCCTTGGGACACAAACAAAGGGCGGGTTTAAAACCCGCCCCTGGAATAAGCTGCAAAGTTCCTATGGTTTATTCCTGCACTAGCGCTTCGGCCACGTAGGCGTCGGTAATCAGCACATTGAAATACTTGCCCTTCAAGCAGGCCCGGATGGCCTCGGTTTTCTCCAGCCCCCCGGCCACCGCGATAATGAAGCGGTTTTCCTGGGCCGCGGCCTTCTGGAGTTCCGGCGCGGTGACCCCCACGATGCGCTTGGTGAGCGCCCCCAGTTCCGCATCTTTGCCGTCGATCATGGCCTTGCCCTTGGCGTTGATGGGAGTGTGGTTGATCTCCGCCACCACGCCCTTGGCCGCCAACTGCTCGGCGCTCAGTCCCAACTCCTGGGAAGCCAGGGCCATGAACCCCGGCTTGGCTTCCGCCAGGTAGCCGATGGCCAGCAGCATGATGTCCACGTCGCCGATTTCTTTATAGATTTTCGAGAGGGCGGGGTTGGCCTCAATCTGCTTTTCGTATTCCTTGCGGGAGGTCACCGGCATGGACGGCAGGTTGTAGGCCTCGGCGTCGGGGTACTTGGTGCTCATCATGCCCACCAGGGCGTTGGAGGTCAGCCCCGGCATGGTGAAAATGCGGGTCAGGGACAGTGGGTAGATCTTGGGGGCCGCCAGGCGTTCCGGTTCCAGATAGGTCACCAGGTAATACAAGGTCTTGCCGCAGGAAATGCCGATTTTGGCCCCTTCCCAGGCAATCTCTTCCACGTAGTGGGCCGCCTCCCGGGCTATGGTCTTTTGAATGGCGTCAAAGTCTTTGATCCCAGGGTCCACCACCCTCACTTCCCGGAGGTGCGGATACCTGGCCTGGAGCTGGTCTTCCAGGTCGCTGCGCCGGGGGATGGCGGACTTTTCAAAGATAAAGGCCATTACCTGGGGCAGGGTGGTGTATTCCATTTCATGGAGGCCCAGGCGGTGAGGCTCAAAAGGCCCGTGGCGCCTCATATAGTTGGCCACGCGGTTGGCTTCCTTGCGAGCCTCATCAAAGGCCACGTCGGAGAACAGGTCCACCGGTCCGATCAGCTTACCATGACAGAGTTGGTAACCCGCGGCGATGACCCGGGGCGGGCCGTCAAAACGGATGGGCCGGGCGTCGGCAAAGCTCACCGGCATCAGGGGACCGTGGTGGGAGCCCCGCATCCAGCCTTCCACCAGGTGGGGAAAAGCGAAGGGCTCCAGCACTTCGCCCACCGCGGGGAAGCCGCTTTGGCAGCGGATAACCATCACCGGGTCGTCTTTGCCCACGTACCGCCCGGCGATCAAGCCCAGTTTCTGGGAAGAGGCCACCGCGGCCTGTTCGTTATCCTTTTTCCGGTAGATGCCCTCGATGACGTAGCGGCCCGAGGCGCCGATCAAAACCAGGAGGTCGTACATGTCTTCCGGGCAGGACAGGATCCACTCCTTGTGTTCTATGACGTCCAGGACCCGGAAGCGGAAACCCCGGTGCATGGAGGGGTCGATGACCAGGCCGGCGGTGTTGAAGGGGTCGCCGAACATCTTGAAGAGCGGCAGGTTCCAGGCCCCCGGGGAGGTCTTGTCCGCCATGAAGATGATGATGGGTTCGCTCTTGCGCTCCACGAAGCTCATTTCCGCCACGCCCGGGCCCATACCTTTGACGTTGCCGGAGAAGGCGTCGGCCAGCATGTCCTGCCCGGCGCCGTAAAGCTTCAGGCGCTTGGCCAGTTCCGTGAGGTCCAGAAAAGTGTCCCAGGCAAATTTGTGGATTACTTCATCTTCTTCCCCCCGGTGATGGGTCATGATCAGTTCCACGTCGTCCCCGACATAGAGGACCTGGCCATCCACCAGCAGCCCCCGGGCCACCGCGTCCTGAACGTGCTTCTTGGCCAGCTCGATCATCTCCGGATGGCTGGTGCAGTGCCCCACCCATCCGCCCACGTCTGCCTTGATGACTGATAAGGTAATCTTCTCACTCATAACCGACAAATCCTTTCCGGGGGTATATTATTAGAAAAACTGATAAATTACAGGCGTCGTTTTTGGACAAGCTTTTACTGCTTATCTTTTTTATCTAATACGTCAGGGCGAACAAATCAACCATTTAATGGATGCCTAATGGGGAAATCTTTTCAAATGAGGGAAGCCTCACCGCAACCTCTGAAACAAGAAGATAACAATGGGGAAGAGGCGCGCCATCAATTTCTTTGTCAGATGCCCGGCGGTTGTGGTAAACATTAGCCATGCGCGCCCTCACCTGCATCGCCTGGCTTCTCTTGGGAATCTCGATGACCGGGGCCGTGGGCTGTGTGACGCCCCGGCCCGCGGCTCTTCCCGGCGTCACTCTCCAGCCTGGCCGCTTTTTGGAGTCCTTTTACCGGGACCCGGAATTTGTTCCCGAGCGGTCCAACTACGTCCTGGAGTCCTTTAACGTGGAACTGGCCGTGGATATGGCCTCCGAAACCTTTCAGGCCATGCTCCGGGAGGAGATGGGCCGGGCCTGGGACGCCAATGGCCTGAAGCTGGGGGCCGCGGAAGACGCCTGCCGGGTTTCGGGCACGGTGCACCACGTGGAGGTGGGAGGCAGCCGCATCCGGTTCTTAATGGGAAAAATTCACGCGGATTTATCCATTTCCGGCGTCATCACCCGGGGGGAAAAGACCCTGTTCGCTTTCCAGGACCGGATTCACCTCACCACTCCGGTAAGGCCGGGCCGGGCCGCGCCCAAGGAGGGGGAACTGCTGGTGCGCCGGGCGGTCCAGGAATTTGCGGCTCATCTGCTCAACGAAATCCTCCTTCAGGGGTTGCCCCCGGCGGAAGGGTAAATCTCTCCGAAAACCCGGACGATGAGGCGGGGCCGGGCGGCCGAGGTGGTGGTCAGCTCGATGACCCCGTTATAACGCCCCGCCTCTGTCCGCTTGTTTTTCACTTCCAGGACGTAAACCTTGTTGGGGACTTCGGGTTTAAGGGAGATTTCCACGTCTGACGGCTGAAGACTGGTGCGGTATTCCGTGATCTGCCAGGGGACCGTGAGATTGGAGATGAAACGCACCTGGCCCTTGAGGTCGTCGGCGGGCGCGCCCCTCAGGCGGACGATGTGGCTGGGCTTGATCTCGACGATGGGCCGGGCTTCCCCCTTCATGATCAGGACGAATTCCCGCTGCCCCGGGTCGTTGGTGAAGACCTTGGTGCGCTTGGTGAACTGCCGCAGCACCGAGAAGGCCTTGATGCTCAGGGTTATCTTTCCCTGGCCCCCCGGGGCAATCTGTTTGTCGTAATCAGCCGCGGTGCAGGCGCAGTCCGGGTCAATGTATTCAATGGCCAGGGGCGCGTCTCCGGTATTTTGAATCACAAAGCTGTGGCGCAGTTCCACGTCTTCCGACACCAAGCCGAAGTCGTGGGTGTTTTGGGAGAGAGATAGTTTAGGAGCCGCGGCCAGCCCGGGGGCGCAAAAGAGCAAGACTGCCGCCACCGGCAACGCCATTGAACCCATGAAACCCAAAAGTCGCCAATTCATCCTCATAGGTTTTCCTTAAGAAAGGGGCGCATCGCGCCCCATGTTTTTCTGTTTGATTATATCCATACTTGGCCGACAGGAAAAGGGAGGGATTGGCCCGGCCGGGAAAAATCTCCCCCGCGGCAAAATTTTCCCTGTATTTTCCAGGGGATTTGTTAAATAATAAACTTATCCAGCCGGACTGATTACTAATTACTGACTTACTAACTTACTGACCACTGGCCACTGGCCACTGGCCACTGACCACTGATTTTAGGGGGGACGCCGCCCATGACGCCCATGAGCCGGGTGCACCGCCAGACTCGGGAAACGGACGTGGAATTGGAACTGGAACTGGACGGCCGGGGAGAAGCCGCGGTGGA
>VGSO01000154.1 GCA_016874945.1 Deltaproteobacteria bacterium | reverse complement strand
ATGATCATCGCCAATACCATCAAGGGCAAGGGCGTCTCTTTCCTGGAGGACCGAGACGGCTGGCACGGCAAGGCCCTGAAAAAAGAAGAACTGGAACGGGCCCTGCCGGAGTTGGGAACGGTGGATTTTAACCTCCGGGGGGAAATCGCCCGGCCCGAAGACCTGAAGCCCCGGGAAGCACAGATCCAGAAGGCCGCCAAGGTCAACTACCCGCCGGACAAGCCCGTGGCCACCCGCACCGCGTTTGGGAACGCCCTGGTGCGCATCTTCCCCCAGTTTCCCCAGATCGTCAGCCTGGACGGGGAAGTGAGCAACTCCACCATGAGCGAACGCTTTCAGAAGGCTTATCCGGGAAGGTTCATGGAGATGTACGTCGCGGAGCAGAACATGGCCGGCGCGGCCTTGGGCCTGTCCTGCCGGGGGAAAATCCCCTTTGTCTCCACTTTTGCGGCATTTTGGACCCGAGCCTTTGACCAGATCCGCATGAGCCAATATTCGGACCCCAACTTGAAATTCGTGGGCTCCCATGCCGGGGTGTCCATCGGCCAGGACGGCCCCTCCCAGATGGGTCTGGAAGATCTGGCTATGTTCCGGACTATCCTGAACAGCGCAGTCCTGTATCCCTGCGACGCGGTGTCCACGGAAAAGCTGGTGGAGGCCGTGGCCAAACACCGGGGCATCGCCTATATCCGCACCACCCGGGAAGCCACGCCCATTTTGTACGGCAACCAGGAAGAGTTCGTTATCGGCGGCTCCAAGGTCTTGCGGCAAAGCGACCAGGACGCGGTTACGGTGGCCGCCGCAGGAATCACGGTGTTTGAAGCCCTGAAAGCTTACGATGAACTCCAGAAGCTGGGGGTGTCTTTGCGGGTCCTCGACCTGTACAGCATTCAGCCCCTGGACCGGGCGGCGCTCCGAGCCGCCGCCCAGGAGACCCGGGCCGTCATCACCGTGGAGGACCATTACGCCCCGGGAGGTCTGGGGGAAGCGGTGGCCGCGGCTCTGGCCCGGACTGAGATCCCCGTGCATATCATGGCGGTTCGTCAAAAACCCAAGAGCGGCCTGCCGGCGGAACTGTTGGATTACGAAAATATTTCCGCCCGGGCCATCGTTCAGAAGGTTAGGGAAGTTTTAAGCAAATAATCACCAAAACACCGAGACACCGAGACACCGAGATACACAAAGATTTTAGTTTGGCGCCTTTGGCGCCAGGCTAAACAAATTATTGGTGAAAAATTTGTGTCTTTGTGTCTTTGTGGTTAAATTATTTATAAAGGGAAACTCATGCGCGTAGGAATCGCCGCGGACCATGGGGGATTTGAGCTGAAGGCGCAGCTGCTGGAGGCCCTCCGCTCTTTGGGCCGCGCAGTGGTCGATTTCGGGGCGCAGGAGTACGATCCGGAAGACGATTACCCCGACTTTGTCGTCCCCTTGGCCCAGGCCGTATCCCAGGGCCAGGTGGACCGGGGCGTGGCCGTGTGCGGCAGCGGCGTGGGCGCCGGCGTGGCCGCCAATAAAATTCCGGGAGTCCGGGCCGCCTTGATCCACGAAGTGTTCTCCGCCCACCAGGGAGTGGAGGATGACCACATGAACATCATGTGCCTGGGGGGCCGGGTGGCCTGCTTCGCCCTGGCCTGGGAACATATCCAGGTCTTTTTGAAGGCGCGCTTCAAAGGCGATGCCCGCTTCCAACGGCGCCTGGCCAAAGTGGCGGCCCTGGAAAAATGATGGTTTGCGGTTTTCGGTCTTCGGTCTTCGGTTGTTGGGAATCCGGGGATGAGCTTATACCGGAAACCGGAAACCGGAAACCGAAAACAGGATTTTAAAATGGCGGTTCCCAGCGGCATAGGCAGTTGTGGCCTCGGCTTGGTGGGTCTGGGGGTCATGGGCCAAAACCTGGCCCTCAACCTGGGGGACCGGGGCTTCTCGGTGGCGGTGTTTAACCGGACCCCTGAAAAGACCCGGCAATTTATGGAACGGGAAGTTTCCTGGCGGGACATCCGTCCCGGGTACACCCTGGAAGAGTTCGTGGTCCTGTTGCGCCGCCCCCGGACCATCCTTATCCTAATAGCCGCGGGGCCGCCGGTGAACGCGGTCATTGAGGATCTTCTGCCCCTGCTAGCGCCCCGGGACTTGCTCATTGACGGCGGCAACTCCCACTTTTCCGATACCAACTACCGAGGCCGGGTGCTGACGGAAAAAGGACTGCTCTTCATGGGCCTGGGCATCTCCGGAGGTGCAAAAGGGGCCCGGTTCGGCCCCAGCCTCATGCCCGGCAGCCCCCCGGAGGCTTACGAACGGGTGCGGCCCTTGCTGGAGGCCATCGCCGCCCAAAAAGACGGGGAGCCGTGTGTGGCCTATCTGGGTAAAGGGTCCGTCGGCCACTATGTCAAGATGGTCCACAACGGCGTCGAATACGGCCTGATGCAGCTTTTGGCCGAGACCTACGACCTGATGAAGCGCGGCCTGGGCCTCACCGCCGCCGACCTGGCCGCGGTGTATGCCGACTGGAACCAGGGGCCGCTCCATTCCTACCTGGTGGAAATCACAGCGAAAATTTTCCGCCACCTGGATGAAGCCACCGGCCTCCCCCTGGTGGAGCTGATCCAGGACCGGGCCGGACAAAAAGGCTCCGGCATGTGGACCACCTGGGACGCCATGGACCTAAAGGTTCCCACCCCGAACATCGATGTGGCCGTGGCCATGCGGGACCTGTCAGGGTACAAACACGAACGGGAGGAAGCGGCCCACCTGCTCCACGGCCCTCCGGCTCAATATAAAGGGGATAGGGGGCGCTTTGTCGCGCACCTGGAGCAGGCTCTATACGCGGCCATGATCATGACTTACACCCAGGGCCTGGCCCTCCTGCGCCGGGCTTCCGAAGCCTACGGCTATAACCTGAGCCTGGAGGCGGTGGTCCGGGTCTGGCGGGGCGGCTGCATCATCCGGGCCGCGATGCTGGATGAGCTCCGGGGGGCCTTCCTGGCCCAGCCCGGACTCCCCAACCTGCTCCTGGATCCCGGCTTGAGTAAGGAAGTCCTGTCCCGGCAGAAATCCCTGCGGAAGGTGGTGGGCGTTGCGGCCACCCTGGGCGTGCCGGCCCCGGGGTTCATGGCCGCGTTGGCCTATTTTGACGCCTACCGCAGCGCCTCGCTCCCCACCAACCTCATCCAGGCCCAACGGGATTTTTTCGGCGCCCATACCTATGAACGGGTGGATAAGCCGGAGGTGTTTCATACGGAGTGGGAAGACGATTGAAAGCAGTCAGCCGTTAGCGGTTAGCCGTTTGTAAATGAGCAGGTCTTTGTTCTTGCCAATCGCTAACTGCTCACTGCTAACTAGACTCTTCCACCCATGGACTTCCCCAATTACCAGGCGGGGACCTGGGGTCCGGAAGCCGCCGATACCCTGCCGGCCCAGGACGGCCGCAGCTGGGCCACGCCCACTTTCCTCCAGTGCCAGGAAGACATCGCGGTGTGCCGGGTGACCATGGCGCCTTAAGGGCAGGGGGCAGTGGCTAGTGGTCAGTGAGCAGTGAGCAGTGAGCAGAAAAAAATAGGCGGGGCTGGCCCGCCTTTCACCTCGTTCCCAAGCTCGTGCTGGGGAACGCAGCCTTTGTTGCCAAGCTCCGCTTGGCATTAAAATTACTTTGACATCTTTAATACTTGATTCCCTTTAAAATGCAACAAATACAATTTGTAACTTATTGGTATTTCAGGTTTTCCTAACCGAAAACCGGAAACCGGAAACCGAAAACGTTATAAAAGGTTGGAGGACGCGTTATGTCAGAAGAAACTTATCCCGGCTGGTACACTCTTATTAAAGAGAAACATGGCAAATTTATCGAAGCTCTGGAACAATTGGGAGAGACGGTGCGGAAGGCAGGCCCGTTGGATGAAAAGACTTCACATCTGATCCAATTGGCGGCGGCCGCGGCCATTCGCTCGGAAGGGGCGGTGCACAGCCACACGCGCCGGGCCCTTAAAGCCGGGGCCCAACCGGAGGAAATCTACCACGCCGTCATTCTGCTTACCAGCACCATCGGCTTTCCCAATACTTCAGCGGCCTTGAGCTGGGTTTATGACGTCCTCGAGAAGAAAAAGGGGGAATCGGTTTAACCTAAGGTTGATTGGAGCACCTAATCCAAACCCTCCGCATAGATTTCCAGAACATGGCGCACCTGCACCCCCGCGCCGGCCTGGGAGATCATGTCCACCAACTGCATCATGCACCCGGGGCAACCGGTGGCCACCACCGCGGCCCCGGATTTCCGGATGTTCTCCAGCTTGCGCCGGCCGATGGCCGCGGAAATCTCATAGTGCTGCAAAGAGAAACTGCCGCCGGAGCCGCAGCACCAGTCGGCTTCCGCCATTTCCTGCAACCGGTAGCGGGGGTTGGCCCGGATCAGCGCCCGGGGCTGGGCCGCCACCCCCAGGGATTTCTTTAAATGGCAGGGATCGTGATAAGTCAGGAGAATCGATGCGGCGCCCTCATCCTTGCCCGCCTCCAATCCCACTTGGTCCACCAGGAATTGATTGATGTCCAGGGTCTTCGCCGCCAGGCGGGCAATTTGAATTTGTTTTTCTTCCGGGTATTCCTGGGCCATCAAGGGCCAGACCTTGGTGATGGTGGAGGTGCAGGTGGCGCAGGGGGTCACCAGGTAGTCGAATTCTTGCGAGCCGAAGACCTTTAGATTGTGCCGCACCAGCTTGTCAAAGGCCACCGTGTCCCCGGAGGACAGGGCCGGGATGCCGCAGCACCCCTGGGGCTCGGGCATAAAGACTCCCATCCCGCGGCGCTCCAGGACCTTCAGGGCCGCGTCCCCCACCGGGGTGAAGACCTTGTCCACCAGGCATCCGACGAACAATGCCGCTTTGAGGCCCCTGCCCCCCGCCGGGGTGTGGCGGAGGCCGGCCCGCTGGATAAATGATACCGGCGCCAGGGCTTTGAAGTGGCGTTTTTGGAGCAGCGGCGACAGGAACCGGGAGCAGGAGGAACCCAGCAAATCGTCCACCGGCTTGATGAAGATTCCCTGGAATCTGGCCCCCCAGGAGAGAATGCGATTGAAGATGTCGGGGTGGGCCAGCATTTGGCGGAAGACCGCCTTTTTCACCGGAGACAGGCCCAGGTAGCCCGCCAGGATGGCCCGGGCCTTGATGAAGATGTCCAGGGCCTTGACCCCGCTGGGGCAGTTGGCGGCGCAGGCGCCGCAGAGCAGGCAGCGGGTGAGCCGGTCCTGCACTCCTTTGGGGTCTTGGAGCAGCTCCTGCATGAGGCCGTCCAGCAGGGCCAGCTTTCCCCGGGCCAAATCCGCCTCCCGGCCCGTCTGGGCAAACATGGGGCACACCGACTGGCACAGGCCGCAGCGCATGCAGACCACCACCTGGTCTTCCAGGTCTTTCATCAGTCTGGCCAGGGCCTTGAGGCGGGGCAAGGGTTGCTCCTTTGCTTGCTGTCAGCCGTCAGCTTTCAGCTATCAGCGGATAATTCTGGATATGGGTTCACTTTTTGTAATTCAATATCGGTCTGATTTATGAAATATATCATATAAATGCCTGTCATAAAGTTGAGTTGTAGGCGTAGTCTAAAGCCTGCTTTTATATTGTCCTTAAATAACCTTGTTCTTCTCCTTGTCACCCAGGAGCCTTGCGGCGATTTGGTAGCAAATTGTTGTCCTTTCGCTTTTTACCGAAAACCGAAGACCGAAAACCGAAAACTGCATTAAAGGGCTGGGTAGGTGAGGCGGCCGTTTTCCACCCGGGCAAAGGGGGTGAGACGGTGGGGCCGGCGTTGGCCGCTGCTCAGGATGTGCTCCACCCTAAAACCTTGCACGGTCAAGGCGTCGGCGATGAGGGACCGGTGGCAGCGGTAGGGCGCCGCCTCGGCGCACATCACCGCCACCCGGTTCCGCCGGGCCAGGGACGCCAGGGCCGCCAGGTTTAAGGCGAATTCCTGGGTGTCCAGATAATCGGCATAACCCCGGAAGCCGGGACTGTGCCAACCCAGGTTGACGGAATCCGACCGGGGCCGTCGCCAGCCTCCCAATTCCGGAAAGTGAATATAACCTATCCTGGCCTCATTAAGCGCCAGGGGCAGGGTTTCCCGGTTGAACTGGGGATTGTGCCGGGAACGCGGCACACTGCGCACATCCGTCACCAGAGTCACTCCGTTATCCTTAAGCAAACGGATGAATTCCTCCAGCGGGTGAGTGGAATGGCCGACGGTGAGGATGGCCCCCGATTCTTCAGAATTTGATCCCATTTAATCCGTGGAAAAAATCCGGCTTTAATAAAAATTTAATCACAAAGACGCCGAGGAACACAGCGCGGCCCGAGGCCGCAACCAAACTGAAGAATTGCAGGCGTTTTCCACCTGTTGCATGTTTCAAGTTAACCAAGACCCAGAAACTACCAGCAGAGAGGAAAACGCCATGCAATCCTTTATACAGAAATATGAGAAAGATGTCATTGGGTCCCTGTCGGGATTTGATCGTTCAGTCTTCCGGGGAACTCTGTGCCGGTTGTCATATCCCCAGGGCATGGACTATTGCCTGGCCTTTTTGGGGGCGCTCTTGAAAGACTTTGCCAAATACGTCCTCGAGGTGACTGCTCGCATCATGGAGGCCTCCCTGGCCCTGGCCGCGCCCAAGTCTCCGGGGCGGCCAACCGTCGTTATCTGGAGGCCCTGGCCGGCGCCCACGCAACCACCCCCCTGGGCAGCCTCACGGAGAAACTGTGCCGGC
The DNA here is from genome assembly GCA_016874945.1 of Deltaproteobacteria bacterium. Classification (GTDB taxonomy): domain Bacteria; phylum Desulfobacterota; class Desulfobaccia; order Desulfobaccales; family 0-14-0-80-60-11; genus VGSO01. The sequence continues at coordinate 332 of VGSO01000154.1, read as the reverse complement.
CCACCACTTGGAAGGGCAAACGGGTGCGGGCCTTAAATCCCTATGGACCGGAAGACCTGGCGCTTCTTAAGGCGGTGGCCCGGGGCGAGTTTAACCTCAACGGCTTCCGCAACCGGGACCTGGTGAAGCTCCTCTTTTCTTAGGATCAGGAGCTTACACCCACGGAAAAGCGCCGCCAATCCAGCGCCATCACCCGGAAGCTGCGCCTGCTGCAGGCTCACGGCTTGATCAGAAAGGTCCCGAAAACCCACCGCTATCACCCGACCGCCAGTGGGTCTAGGGCCATCACCGCCCTCATTGCAGCCCTGCATGCCAGCTCTGATTCCTTAATC
>VGSO01000153.1 GCA_016874945.1 Deltaproteobacteria bacterium | reverse complement strand
CGCGCCCGGCATTTTAACTTTGTTCCCTGGTTCCGATTTAATTTCACCCTACTCCCTATTCCCTATTCCCTTGTAAACCAAAAGGGATTCTCCTGCTGGCCGCTGGGGAGCTGGCCGGCCAGAAGGAAAATCCCTTCAAAGAAATATAGCTTTTAAAATGTTTTGGGCCGACAAGAGCGGGCAGAAATTTACCTTGGCCCCACTCCCCCGGGCCTATGTTTTCAACGGGGGTTCCGGGACTGATCGCCAGCCTCGGATGGGTTGTTTTACTTCACCTTTTCTTTAAGCGACTTGCCGGGTTTGAATTTGACTACTTTGGTCGCGGGAATTTTAATGGGTTTTCCGGTTTGAGGGTTCCGGCCCTCCCGGGCTTTCCGTTCCGAAACCATGAAGGTGCCAAAACCCGCCAGGGCCAGGCGGCCTTTGCCCTTCAAGGTGTCGGATACAATGCTAACCAAACTGTTAACCGCTTTTTCCGCATCCACCTTACGGATTTGGGCCGCTACCGCCACCTGCGCAATAAGTTCTGCCTTGGTCATAGCCTTTTCTCCATTTCTCCTGTTATACAGTTAGCTTCATATCCCCTGCGCTACTGCCGCAATGCCGAAGCAGAGTCACCCCTTGGACCACCCCCTTACCCGTTATTTTAAATCCAGGTATTCCTACAGAGCGAAAAACCTCGGAACATGGAACCAACCCCTTGATAACACAATTTCCCAGGACATGACAATAAAAAAAAATTGTCCTAAACCTGTTTTAATGAAGTTTTCCGAGAATAAGTTTTCCCCTGGCAAGGCCAGGGGACGCGAGTCAATTTAACCCTTTGTTTTGCTATATTATTTTTCTTAATTTAACTAGCTGAAACTTTTGCGGGAATTGGATTAAGGACCACCGGCGGAGAACCAACGCTTACTTGGTTATATGGCGCACCGCCCGCAAGGCCAAGCCCCCGAAGACCAGGTGGGGTAAAATTACTGCCAGGACCGCCGGCAAATATCCGGCTTGGGCAAAGGAAAGGCAGAAACCGTAAAAGAGCCAGTATCCGAACATCAAGGCCACTCCCATGGCCACCACGCCGGAAATGTGGATATTTTCATAACCCAAGGCCAGGCCCAGACCCAGAGTAATTAAGATAAAAGGGGCGAAAGCCTGGGAAAAGCGGTAATAAAGGTCGAGGCGATAAGGGGTGGATTTGTAGCCGTCCCGCTCCAGGCGCTGCACGTAGCGGTAAAGCTCCCCCACGTCCATCTCCGTCACCTTTTTTTCCAATTCGGCGAAGTCCCCGGGCCGTTCCGTGAGGACAATATCCCGTTCCTGGAACCGCTCCCCCATCTCCCCGCCCGGGGAGTTGAAGGTATGGGTCATTCCCTGGTAAAACCGCCAGTGGCCATTCTGCCATTGGGCCCGGGCCGCGGAGATGACTTGCACCAGTTGGAAGTTCCGGTCGAAGAGGTAGATTTTGATGCCTTCCATGGTCTGGATATCTTTTTGAAATAACACAATATTATAAATAGCCTGGTCGCCTTTGTACCAAAAGTGCTCCATCTTATGCAGGCTGGGGGCCGGCCTTTTTTCCACCTTGGTCTGCCAGAAAAGCGCGAGCCGTCCCTGGCTCCAGGGCACCAGGTAGAAATTGAGGGCCAGCATGGTCAACGCCACGCTGGCGACGATGAGATAGACTGTCCGGGACAGTCGGAAGATGTCCAGGCCGGAGGTGCGGACGGCCATGGTCTCATGGCGCCGGGACATGAGGCCCAAAGCCAGCATAATTCCCAGCATCACCGCGGCGGGCAGAACCTGGCTCACGGCAAAAGGCACCTTGAGCAGAACATAGTGCAAAAAATCCGGAACATGCAGGTCAGCCCGCACCAGGCGGTCGATTCGCTCGAAAAAGTCCACGATGACAAAAAGAGAGATAAAGGCGGCCAGGCTGAACATCAGGATTTTGGCAAACTCCCGGGCCAGGTAGGTTTGGAGGATGCGGGGGCGGAGTAGGGGGGAAGGTTCCATTTAGATGGTTTTCGGTTTTCGGTTTTCGGTTTTCGGTTTTTTAGCTTCAAGAAGCATAAGTTGTCCCTGCAAGGTTAAAGGTTGGCCGCAGGCTTAGTCGAACTATAATGGGGACATCCAGGGCTGCGGCTTACCTTGAGCCTATATCAAAAATACCATCGGTTTTCATTATAATTAAACCATGAGAGCAAAAGAAGGAACCTCTAACCGAAAACCAATAACCGAAAACCGAAAACCGTCTTTCATATGCGCTTGGGCTTTCATCTCTCCATCGCCGGGTCCTTGACCCGGGCCCTGGCCGAGGCCCGCCTCCTGGGCTGCCAGGCCCTCCAGATCTTTGTCCAGAACCCCCGGTCCTGGAAATGGCGGGAGGTTTCCCCGGAAGAGATCCGGAACTTCATCAAGGCCCGCCGCCGGGCCGGGGTGGGGCCATTGGTGGTGCACCTGAGCTACCTCCCCAATTTGGCTGCGGCAGATCCCTGGCTTTATCGGCGCTCCCTGGAACGGTTCAGCCGGGAACTGGCCCTGGCCCGGGACCTGGAGGCCGATTACCTGGTCACCCATCCCGGCCACGGCCCCCTGGAAGCGGACAGTTTCCAAAGGGTGGCCCAGACCCTGGCCCAGGCGGTCTCTCAAGTCGGGTCTCCACCCTTAGTGCTGTTGGAAAATACTGCAGGCCAGGGCCGGGAGTTGGGCTGGCAGCCGGCCCAACTCCAGCGGATCATGGACCTGAGCGGCGCCCGCCTGGGCCTGTGCCTGGACACGGCCCATGCCTACGGGGCCGGTTACGACCTGGCCCATGCCGGGGGGGCCTCCCGCCTCCTGGGCGAAATCGCCGCGGGTCCCGGGTTGAGCGCTCTCAAGATGTTCCACCTCAATGACTCCCGAACGCCTCTAGGTTCCCGCCGGGACCGCCACTGGCACCTGGGCCGGGGGGCCATCGGCCTTCCGGGGCTGGCCCAATTTCTCCGCCATCCCCAACTCCGGGTGGAAGCGGCCATCATGGAGACCCCCCGGCGCCACCGGGCGGACGACTGGGGCAATCTCCTGGTGGCCCGGAGTCTGATCCGACCGCCGGGGCTTTTGGTTGGAAGATGATAAGGGCTTTAAGTTTTCGGTCTTCGGTCTTCGGTCCCCAACATAAAGGTGGGGTGAAACCTTGCAAGAACCTAAAGACATCATTATAATTCAGGCACCACCGTTTCAGCTTACCCCTTAGGAGGGAGACGATGCCTACTTATGTCTATCGGTGCGACAAATGCGGAGAAGAGTTCACCCTGATCATTAGCCTGAAAGAATATGAAACGGGAAAGGTCACCTGCCCCAAGTGCAGTTCCCATGAAGTCAAACAGCAGGTCACGTCATTTATGTCCAAGACCTCCCGTAAAAGTTAAAAGTTCCGGGGCAGTGGTCAATCATCGGCCGCCACCGGCCCCGGAGCTTTTTCCTGCCCTTACGGCCGCGGCCGCACCCTAACCAAGTTTTTGCAGGGGGCGCCCGGCGCCCCATAATGATAGCGAACTCTTCGGGATTTTCTGGTAAGTCAAAAGCTACTAAAAAAAAGTCTTCAAGGCCGCTGCCGCACCGTAACTCCGGTGGAAGACAGATGGATGGTCACGGCGCCGTCACTGGTGCTATGGAGGGGAACCCTGGCGGGCCAATGGCGGGCTTCCGGGGGGGAGCGCCAGGGGTTTCCATAAACCACCACCCGGTCCGGCTGGAACCGGTTGGCCAGCGTCTCCCAGTCTGAATCCTTCAGGATCACGGGGACGATCAACACATCCACCCCCGGGGGCAGTCCCCCTCCCTCCCATTCCTCCCATTTTCTTAAAGGAGGAATAACCAGCACCTGGCGGTTTTGGTAGGCCAGGAGCAAGGCCGCGGCCTGATCCCGGCCCAGGGAAGGAAATTTCAGGACTGCCCCGCCCCAGGATTCGGAAGAGCTCCGGCGCTCCAGGGACCGGGGCGCCTGATTCTTATCTCCCAGGAAATTCCACAGTTCCCAATAAGCCGGGCCTTGCGGCCCCCGGTGGCCATACCACCACTCCCCCACGGTGAACTGCCGGGCCAGGGCCAGGAGTTCCGGGGCATTACCCTGGGACAAGCCCAGGGCCGCCACCTGGTCCAGATGACGGAATTGCCGCCAGTGGCAGTAAGCCGGCAAAACTCCCCGGCCGCCCCCCCCTTTCCCCGGCCAAGAAGGCTCCGGCGCCGAAAAGACCAGGCGCTGGCCCTGGGGCGCCACCGCGATGCCCGCCAACCCGCGGCTGTCCAGGCAGGTGACTTCCAAAACCTGGGGCGACCGCACCAGGGGCAGGGCCACGGTAACCGTCAGGGCCAGGGCCGCGGCCCCGGCCCCGGCCCAGGTGCGGAAACTTCGCCGGGGGGCGAATATTCCAAATACCATAAGATAAAAAAGGCAGATCTGGAGCATCGTGGGGACCGGCACGGTGACGGCCGCGCCCGGCAGCCGGGCCGCGCCGGAGATGGCGGCGTAACCCAGCCACAGGGGGAATTTCCCCAGGAACAGCAGCGCCTGGGCCACCGGCGTCAGGGAACATGCCTGGGCCAAGACCGCGGCCTCCCCCAGGGGCAGGGCCAGGAGCAACATCAGGGGGATGGCCACCGCGTTGACCGCGATGCCCAGGATCGACACCACCTGAAAGTAAAGGGCCACCAGGGGCGCGGTGGCCAGAGACGCGGCCGCGGAAGCCGCCAGCCATTCTTTCAGCCGGAACCAGGCCCGGACATACCAGGGGGGCTGGGGCCTCTCCCTGGCATCGCTTCTCACCCACCGGGGCACCAGGTAAACAATGGCCGCCACCGCGGCAAAGGAGAGTTGAAAAGAAATGGAAAAGAGCCGCAACGGAGTCAGGGTTAGGATCACCAGGGCGGCTAGGGCCAGGGCGCTCCAAATTTCCCGGGGACGCCCCAAAAAGACCACCAAAAGATAAGCCAGGACCATGACCTCGGCCCGTTGGGTGGAGGGCGACCCCCCGGCCACCCAGGCATAGGCCGCCACGGATCCCGCGGCCGCCAGGGTGGCCGCCTTCATGGCGTTGAGGCGCAGGAGCAGCCAGGGGAAGCGCCGCAAGCCCCAGAACACCAGGCCGTAAACCACCATGGCCACCATGCTGAGGTGGAGCCCGCTGACCACCAGGAGGTGGCTGGTGCCGGTGCGGGCCAGGGCCTGGCGGATCTCCGGGGTGATCTCCCCCTGGTCCCCCAGGAGCATGGCCAGGTAAATGGCCCCCAAATCCGGCGGCAGCCCCTTTAAGAGACGGCGGACGCCGCCCCGGAGGCGCTCCCGCAGAGGCGGCCGGCTGGCGGCCAGGAAGATTAGGTCATCGCCGTCCCTGAGGCGCATTTCCCGGAAGATGCCGTCCGCGGCCAGGTGGCGGGCCCGGTCAAAGGCGCCGGGGTCCTTGGGCGTTGCCGGCTCCCGGAGCCGTCCCTTTACCACCATCCGGGCGCCCGCCGGGGGCGGTTCCAGGGGCGGGGCCAAGACGAGGACTTTGCCAGTTGCCGGCTGCCAGCCCCGGCCGTCATGCCAGGCCTCGGCCTCCAGGTAAAGCTGCACCCGCTCCGCCCCGGTCTTGGGGGGAAGGTATAGGTATCCACTCAGGGTATGAATCTGATCTGGTGGAAGGTTAACTACGTGATGGGGCGGGAAAACCGGGCGCCGGGCTTGTTGATACAGGGCCATCCCCAGCAGGGCGAAAAATAAGAGCGGCAGCAGCCGGGCCGGACGTCTTAGGGCAAAAATAAGCGCCATGGCGGCCAGCAGAGCTAGAAGCCCGCCCAGCAGCCAGGGGAGGGGCAGGGTGAAGCCCCAGGCCGGGGCGGCGATGCCAGCCATCAGGGCCAGGGTCGCCGGAACCAGGGGCCGGGCAAAGGGACGGCGGGTCTCCGGTGACGTCCTTGTCATGGAAGAGTGAAAATCAGGATTTGGCAGGGGGCTATCATCCCCTGGATGGTGTTTAATCCAGGAAAAACGGAAAAAGAAAACAGAATATTCCTGATGGCATTATGAATCACTTTCAGCTAAAAGGGAATTTAATCTTGACAATGCCTGGTTAATTTCCTTAAATTTTCAAGCATGAGGAGAAGTATTGTTTCTCTGGGCCTGATGTTGGCCCTGCTCCAGTCGCCCGCCGCGGTTCAGGCCTCCCCCCGGACCGCGCCCGACGGGTCCCTGGTTCTGGAGGGGAGCGATTCCCGCAAGGCCAAATCCGCCGACACCCTCCACGATCTCCTGTCCCAGGAAGTCCAGGTCTTTATCTTCAACAGTAAAACCCGGGTCTGGCCCGTACAGGTGATTTATTCCGGGAAGTACGCTTATCGTCATTGGAAACCGGGTTCCTGGAAACCCTTGTCCAACCCGCAACTGGAAGCCTTGATTCAAAAATACGCCAGCCATCATGGGGTGGACCCATCTCTGGTGCGGGCGGTGATGCGCCACGAGTCGGGGTTCAACACCAACGCCGTTTCCCCCAAGGGCGCCCAGGGCCTCATGCAGCTCATGCCCGGCACTGCGGCCCTGATGGGAGTTAACAATCCCTTCGATCCGGAACAGAACATTGCCGGGGGCGTGGGATACCTGCGCCGCTGCCTGGACCGCTTTGGACATAGCGTGCCCCTGGCGGTGGCCGCGTACAACGCCGGCCCCGAGAGCGTGGCCCGGCACGGCGCCATCCCTCCCTATGGCGAGACCCAAACCTTCGTTCAGAACGTCATGGGAACTTATACCGGCGGGGCGGCGGGATTGGAGAAAAATGGCCAACCGCCCCGGAAAAAGAATGCCGCCGCCAAAGGCAAGGGTGTAAAACCCCTGCCCATCCTGGCCCGCCAGACCGAGGTGAGGGCCGTCGCCGCGGAGGAGGCCCCGCGCCGTCCCCGGGCCAAGATTATCGAGGTGAGGACTTCCAAAAAGGCCAGAGCATCTAAAGCCGTGGACGAGGAAGATTAGATGCTTCACCGCATATGAGTATAAGCAATCAGCTTTCAGCTAAGAAAAAACCCTTAAATCGCTGGTGACTGATAGCTGATACCAAGATGCAAAAATGGGTA